>JAFAOB010000203.1 GCA_019238055.1 Alphaproteobacteria bacterium | reverse complement strand
ATCGCCGACAAGCGCGACGCGCTGACCCGATTGGCGCCCCCCTCATATTTCTGCACCTGCTGAAATGTCAGGCCGAGAGCGTTCGCCAACGTCTCCTGGTTCATGCCGAGAAGCAGACGGCGCATCCGGATCCGGTTGCCGACATGGACGTCGATCGGGTTTGGAACACCGGTGCCGCGCCCGTATTTCATGGGCGTCTTCGGCTCGTCATCAGACATCGTCGCGTTTTTCAACATTTCCCCCTCGCAGCGCCGACTCGTTTCAACTAGCATCGGCTCTGTTAAACGTGCAAGCTATCTGAAGCAATTCGCGGTCCAATACGTGCACGCGGATCAATCATCTTAATCGCAAGTTGGATATACCGCCTAAAACTGATCGAAACCGAGCGGCCAAAGCGCCGTTCCCAGCCCGCCTTTAACAATGATCGCGATTTGCGCGGTCATCATAACCTTCTCGGTTGCTGATGAACATCAGCGTCATCAAGCCAAAGCCAAGCGCCAGGGTCACGATGGCTCCAAAACCAAGCGCTAACCACCCGGCGGTGCTGATGTTGGACGCGCCGAGTTCGCTCCAGAAAATGCCGATCATGACGGCCACTGCGAGCACCGCCACGACGGCGACACCCGCCGCGACCCAGGTCGATCTCGCTTGCATCGATGTTCCTCCTCGTGTCGGGCCGAGGCAATGCGCAGTCGGCACAGGAATTACATCGCAGCCGACGCGGCTGTCCGCAAATCCGCGATAAAGCGCGCTGTCTCGCGATCGCGCATCGCCTCGTCCGGTATCCTCAGCAGCGCCGAAGGATGCACGGTGGCAAATGCATATGGCGCCAGCCGCGACGATATAAACCGCCCGCGATCACGCGTTACGCGAAAGTCTCTGCCGAACATCCCCTGTGCCGCAGTCGCCCCGAGCGCCACAAGAACCCTCGGCGAGACGGCTCGGATTTCACCTTCGAGCCACGGCCAGCAGGCGGCAATTTCGACCGATCCTGGCTTGCTGTGGATCCGCCGTTTGCCGCGCGGAATCCATTTGAAGTGCTTTACGACGTTGGTGACCCAGACGCGCGAGCGATCGATCCCCGCTTCGGCCAAACAGCGATTGAGCAATTTACCGGCCGGTCCGACAAATGGATGTCCGGCCAAATCTTCGGCGTCGCCCGGCTGCTCACCCACCAGCATGATCTGCGCATCGGCCGGCCCTTCCCCAAACACGGTTTGCGTGGCGTTGAGGTAGAGGGGGCACGCGGTGCACCCAGCCGCTGCTTCGCGCAAATCGTCGATTGTTGGTTGAGCCGAACTCCACTCTGAAGGGGTCTCGGGATCGATTCGAGTACGCACAACACTTCTCGGAAATTTATCTCGTCCCATGGTGAACGCAGAAAAGAGAAATTTTGCTCGAACTTCGCGACGAATGTAACGACGGTGCGAAAGCCGCTTACAAGGCGTTGCAATTCATGGCAGATTGCCAGCCGTTCCGCCTTTCCGACGGAGAAACTCATGCCGACGAATTGCCAGCATCCCGAAACTCTCGTGCTGCATGCGGGCTATCGCAGCGATCCGACCACCAATGCGGTGGCGGTGCCGATCTATCAGACGACCAGCTATCAGTTCCGCGACACCCAGCACGCCGCCGATCTGTTCGGGTTGGCCGAGCTCGGCAACATCTACACGCGGATCATGAACCCGACAAACGCCGTGCTTGAGGAGCGAATGGCGGCACTCGAAGGCGGCGCCGGCGCACTCGCTCTCGCCTCGGGGCAAGCGGCATCGCACTATGCGGTTCAGAATATTTGCCAGGCCGGCGACAATTTCGTCAGTTCGACGGACCTCTACGGCGGGACGTGGAACCTGTTTTTGAACACGATGATGAAGATCATGGGGATCGAGGTGCGCTTTGTCGACCCGGCCGACCCCGAGAACTTCCGCCGCGCCACCGACCCGCGTACCCGCTGCTATTATGCGGAGACCTTGCCCAATCCGAAGCTCGAAGTCTTTCCGATTGCTGAGGTCGCCAAGATCGGCCGCGAGCTGGGGGTGCCGCTGATCATCGACAACACCGCCGCTCCGATCCTGTGCCGGCCGCTCGAGCATGGTGCGGCAATCGTCATGTATTCGACGACCAAATATATCGGCGGCCACGGCAATTCGATCGGCGGCATTGTTGTCGATGGCGGCAACTTCGATTGGGAGAAGCACGCCACTCGCTTTCCGCTGCTGAACCAACCGGACCCGAGTTACCACGGCGCGGTGTGGACCCAAGCCGCCAAGCCGCTCGGGCCAATCGCCTATATCCTGAAGATGCGGGTCACTTTGCTGCGCGATCTCGGCGCGCCGATGAGCCCGTTCAACGCTTTCTTGTTTCTGCAAGGTCTCGAAACCCTGCCGCTGCGGATGCGGGCGCATTGCGAGAATGCGGTTGTCGCCGCGAAATTTCTCTCCGAGCATCCCAAAGTCACCCGCGTGATCTATCCGAACCTGATGACGGGTGAGGCCCGACGGCGTGCCGACGCCTATCTGGAAGGCGGTTATGGGAGCTTACTCGGCTTTGAGCTCAAGGGCGGGCGCGAGGCCGGTCGCCGTTTTATCGATTCGCTTCAGATGTTCTATCATGTGGCGAATATCGGTGATGCGCGCAGCTTGGCGATCCACCCGGCGAGCACAACTCATTCTCAGCTCTCCTCCGAAGAGCAGGAGCAGACTGGAGTCACCGAAAACTACGTGCGTCTGTCGATCGGGATCGAGCATCCGGACGATATCCTCGCCGATCTGAAGCAGGCGCTCGACGCCGTGTAATCCGCGGTAAATAGAGATGCGGTTGCGGTGAGTGTTCGCTCGATCCTGTTGCCGTTGGAGTTTCCGATCGATCTGGGCTTGACGGTGGCGAGCCATGGCTGGGCTCATCTCGCACCATGGTGCTGGGACCAGGATACCGGCATCCTCGCACGACGCGAACGGATCGACGGGACGGTCGGCGCACTCGCCATTCGCCAGCGAGATATGGCCGCGATCCTGATCGACAGCGAGGGCTTCGGACCGAGGGCCGAGCCGGAAATCCGTCGGCGTGTCCGCCGCTGGCTGTGGGCGGATTGGGACCCCGCGGAAGCCGTTATCATGCTTCCGGAGCATGGCCCGTTCATCCGGCGCGGCGGCGGTCGCATCCTGCGCTGTTCGTCGTTCTACGAGGATTTCGTCAAGACCGTATTGACCATCAACACCGCATGGTCATCGACCTGCCGGATGGCAGCGGCCCTCGTTGCCGAGCCTGGCGGCGGCGCTTTCCCGCTCCCAGAGGCCATTCTCGACTATGGCGAAGGACGGTTGCGCGAGCGCGCCAAGCTCGGCTTCCGCGCGGCGACCCTGTTCACGGCAACTCGCCGAATGCTCGAAAATGGCATCATCGATTGCGACGGCGAGGGGCAGCCCGATTACGACTATTTGATCGGCCTCCCCGGCATCGGCCCTTATACCGCAGCGCATTGCCGTGTGCTGCTGCACGATTTCAGCCGCATTCCGATCGACTCGGTTGTCACGGCACATTTGCGCCAGCGCCACGAGACCAATCCGATGGCCTTTGCCGAGAGCCACGCGCGGTGGGGCGCGTATCTGGCGCTCGGCTATCGCCTCGCCCGGTTGCGCGAAAAGCTCGACGCCGCCGGATTGGAGTGACGGCCGGAGCCGCAGCGCCATCTCCATAATCTTGCAAATGTGAGAGCTGATTCACACTGCCAGAGCATCGCCGATTATAGGTCAACGGGGCCCGCGGAGGCCAACTCCGTCAGGGTAACCCGATCAAAGGAGTATCGTGATAAGGAGCCCTGCTGCCAATCGGCGCGTGCTCGCTAACAGCCAGCATCATCTGCCACCGGGTTCGGTGGCGAAGCGGAGAACAACCCCAACAAATGGATCGAGCCGACAATTGGCGTGCGCCGGCTAAAGCAGCTGCCCGATTTGTCGGCGCTCGATGACAAGCGGCCCGGCGAGCGCAAATACATGACACGCCAATAAGGCGGATTTGCTTTGGGGTCATTGATCGGATATAGTTAATTGAATGGTCGGCGACGGGGATTACGTCGGTCCAAAACGGGGGGAGCCGGTGACCAAATTACTCACCTTGTCGCTGCGCTTGTCAGCAGTCGCATTTGTTGCTGTCATGTTGATGATTGCTGGCGGCGAGGCCATGGCGCAAGTCGTCGACGAGGCGCGGCAGGCGGGGCGGACACCACAATCGCTGCCGCCCGCTGATGAAGACTATTTTCACGCGATGGATGGCGGCATTGCGTTGACCCCCGATGAGGTCAAGGGCCGCAACATGTGGGTCTTATGGACCGGCGGCAACGACCGGCTGTGGGACGATCTGACCAATTTGACCTTTGGATCGTTCGATCTTTTGAAGATACTGTCTTCTTATCCCGGGTTGAAATACAGTCGCGACAATCGTTGGAACTACCTGGGTCTGGTCAACGAGCCGTGCTTCACCAAAGCGACCGGCCCCGATCCCAAGCATTACGGGCTGTGGCTCGACCAGCGTGACCCGAACTGTCCGCCCGACCCGTTCGCCAATGCTGCGAAATATCCCGGGGTCGCGCTCGGCGCGCGCGGCAAGAACATCCCGGTCGGATCGTATTATGGCGAGCCGACCGGGATTGTCGGGCTGCGATTATTCCCCAACCCGGCATTCAACGAAGCCGCAGCAGCCAAATGGGATCCCCAGCGGTTCTACAACGACCCCAGCTACTACCTGTCGAAGGAGCTGGTACGGCCGTACCGCGTCGGCGTTTCCTGCGGCTTTTGCCATATTGCGCCAAACCCGGAAAACCCGCCGGCAAATCCCGAGGCGCCGGGCTGGGAAAATTTGAGCTCGACGGTTGGCGCTCAATATTTTTGGGTTGACCGGATCTTTGCCTGGAACGCCGATCCATCGACCTTCTTTTTTCAGGTCTTGCACACCGCGCGGCCCGGCTCACTCGACACCTCGCTCGTATCGAGCGACAACATCAACAACCCGCGTACGATGAACGCGATATACAATCTGTGGCCGCGCTTGCAGATCGCCAAACGTTGGGGGCGCGAGCAGCTCGGCCCGGATAATCTCGCCAACAAGCAATTCAACGATTTCTTCAGTCAGGGGCCGCTGACCCAGTTCTTCCAGCCTCCCGCCACCGTGTGGACACCGCATGTTCTGAAAGACGGCGCCGATTCGGTCGGTGCGCTCGGCGCCTTGAACCGGGTGTATCTGAACATCGGTCTGTTCAGCGAGGAGTGGCTGCGCCACTTCAACCCGATCCTCGGCGGCAAGCCGGTGACCCCGATCGCCATCACAACCGCGCGGGCGAATTCGACCTATTGGGATGCGACCGAGCTGCAAACCCCGCTGATGGCATTGTTTCTGGTCAAAGCCTCCTACCCGCACAAGCTCGTCAATGCGCCGGGCGGTGCCGCCTATCTCACCGACCCGCCGGCGGCTGTGCAACAGGGTAAGCTCGTCTTTGCCGATAACTGCGCAATGTGCCATTCGAGCAAGGCGCCGACGCCGCCAGCTATGGCCGATCCCGGCCAATGCATCGGCCCGCATTACCTGGAGTGCTGGAACCGCTACTGGGCCTGGTCCCATACCGATGCTTTTCGCACGCAGATGCGCCAGATCGTCACGGCCAATGATTTCCTCGACGGCAATTATCTGTCAAACGACATGCGCGTGCCGGTCACCTTGCTGCAGACCAATGCCTGCAGCCCGCTCGCGACCAATGCGATTGCCGGCAACATCTGGGACGATTTTTCTTCCGCCTCTTACAAATCGCTGCCGTCGGTCGGCACGATTACGGTCTACGACCCGTTCACCGGCAAGGCCCAGCCTTACAGAATGCCGGCCGGCGGGCGCGGCTACACCCGCGTGCCGAGCCTGATCAGCATGTGGTCGACGGCGCCGTTCCTGCTCAACAACAGTATCGGCAAGTTCGACCCGAGCCCCTCTGTGCAAGCGCGAATGGGGTCGTTCCAGGATTCGATCACGCAGCTGTTATGGCCCGAAAAACGTGACAAAGACCCGGTATTTGGTAACAAGGTTCCCGGTGTCATCGACCGCACCACGGTCACGAGCTGGCTGCGGATTCCAACCGGCTATCTGCCCGATGTCATCCGCAATACGAAGGATTTTTTGCGGCTGATCGACCCGAACCTGTTCGACGCAGGCGGGCTTGAGATCGGGCCAATTCCGGCCGGGACACCGGTCGATCTGCTCGCCAATTTCGATCCGTTGCCGCCGACCGGCGGTTTCGGCGAGCGCCTGGCGCATGACAAAGCAGTCGTAAAAGCAGTTGTGACCCTGGTCCATGATCTGAAAACATTGCCGAAGAATGCGACCGACGCCGAGGCTCGCAAGGTGTTCGCCAATGTCGGCGAGCAGCTTTACGCGCTCAGCAAATGCCCCGATTACGTCGTCAATCGCGGGCATTATTTCGGCGCCAGTCTCAGCGATGCCGACAAGAACGCGCTGATCGCCTATCTGAAGACATTCTAGACGCGTTCAAGCGCGGTACTGCAACTTGGGCGCAAGGGTGTCCTAAAGCCGATGGCTGATATGACCGCTTTCGATTACATCGTCGTCGGCTCGGGCGCCGGCGGCGGAACCCTTGCGGCGCGGCTCGCCGAAGCGGGCCGTCGGGTACTGCTGCTCGAGGCCGGCGGCGATCCACGCTTGCTCTCCGGCACCAATGACTATCAGCCCGGCATCAATCGGCTGCCGGACGATTACGACGTGCCGGCGTTTCACGGTTTCGCCTCCGAAAATGACGCGATGCGCTGGGACTTTTATGTCCGCCATTACGCCGATCAGGCGATGCAGCAGCGCGACCCGAAATATGTCCCGCAATATGATGGCATCCTTTATCCGCGCTCCGGGACATTGGGCGGCTGCACTGCGCACAACGCGATGATTCTGGTTTATCCGCACAATGCCGATTGGGACGGCATCGCCCAATTGACCGGCGACCCATCGTGGAATGCCGAGGCGATGCGAAATTACTTTAAGCGTCTCGAAAACTGCCAATACCGTCCGCTGGAGCGGGCATTGGCAAGATTGGGGCCGAACCCGTCCCGCCACGGCTGGGATGGCTGGCTGCACATGGAAAAAGCAGTGCCTGCAGCGGCTCTCGGCGATTTCGACCTGGTGCAGGTTCTGCTGAATTCGGCTGCAGACGCGTTTGGCGATATCGGCCAACCAATCGAGCGCCTGATCGGCCTCGTAGAGGCCAAAGCCGATCCGAACGACTGGCGCCTGGTGACCGAGAACGCCGTCGGCGTGCGCTATACACCGTTGACGACTCGGGCGCACCACCGCAGCGCTGCGCGCGAACGGGTATTGGATATCGCGCAAAAATATCCGGACCGGCTGCAGCTCGAGCTCGACGCCCTCGCCACCCGGGTCATTCTCTCGGACGATAACCGTGCCATCGGCGTCGAGTATTTGAAAGGGCCGCGGCTCTACCGCGCGCACGGTCAGCCCGGCACCATTCCGGGTGTGCCGATGCGTGCAACGGCCGGGTGCGAGGTGATTCTGTGTGGCGGCGCCTTCAATACGCCGCAACTGTTGATGCTGTCCGGCATCGGACCGCGCGATGTGTTGCAGCCGCTCGGCATTCCGGTGCGGATCGAATTACCCGGGATCGGCAAAAACCTGCAGGATCGCTACGAGATTGGCGTCGTCAACCGGATGAATTTCGAGCGCTGGGAAATTCTCAACGGCGCCACTTTTAGCCGCGGCGATCCGCAATATCGCGACTGGGCGGCTGGACATGACGGCGTCTATGCCAGCAATGGCGCGGTCTTGGCGGCGATCCTCAAATCGCGCCCTGAGCGGCCACTGCCCGATTTGTTCTGCTTTGCGCTGCTCGGCCTCTTTGGCGGCTATTTTCCGGGCTATTCCGCACTCGAAGTGACCAAGCCCAATTACCTGACCTGGGCGATCCTCAAAGCGCACACGCAGAACCGCGCCGGAGAAGTGCGACTGCGCTCGACGGACCCACGCGACACGCCGCTGATCGATTTTCATTATTTCGAAGAGGGCAGCGACAAAGCCGGCGAAGACCTCGATTCGGTCGTCGCCGGCATCCGGTTTGTCCGCAGGCTGACCAAGGATTTGAAGGATCGCGGGCTGATTGCCGCCGAGGAGCAGCCGGGTGACGCATTGCAGAGCGATGACGAGCTGAGGGATTTTGTGCGCACTCGCGCCTGGGGCCATCACGCCTCCTGCACTTGCGCGATCGGCCCGCGCGAAGCCGGCGGCGTCCTTGACAGCGATTTCCGCGTGCACGGCGCGCAGGGTCTGCGCGTCGTCGACGC
>JAFAOB010000187.1 GCA_019238055.1 Alphaproteobacteria bacterium | reverse complement strand
ACCAGATCGGGCCAGCCGCCGCGTTCGCGGTCCGGATCCTCTTTGAGGGCGCGGCCAAACCGGCGCAGCAATACTTCGCGCATCATCGCATAATCGTCGCCGCCGGCGACCGCTTCGTTCTCTGCCTGGATACTTGCTGCATCCGGCGCAGCTTCCCCCTCCTTCCCGGGCTTGATCCGGGGATCCGCGAGTCCTTCCCTCTCCCCGCGCGCAGGGAGAGGGAAGGAGTGGGGGCCTGCTGGACCGCGCACCGCGGCGAGCGCGGACTTGGTGCCGCGTATCGTGAATTTGCGGTAGGCCCCCTTGATCAGGCCTTCCGGCCCGGCAACAATCATCGCACCGACCGCATTGGTCCCTTGAATATGGCTGTTGTCGTAAACCTCGATGCGGCTCGGTACGCCATCGAGCCCAAACGCGGCAGCGACACCTTCGAGAAGGCGGCGCTGCGAAGCGCTCTCGGCGAGGTGGCGGCCGAGCGCTTCGCGGGCCGCAGCGACGACACGATCAACGAGCTTTTTTTTGTCGCCGCGCTGCGGCACGGCTAAGCTCACGCGCCCACCGCCAAGCGACAGCGCTTCCTCGATCAGGTCCTGCTCGTTCAACCGGTGGCTCAGCAACACAAAAGGCGGCTTCAACCGCTTATCGTAGAACTGGCCGACGAAGGATCCGAGCACCTCCTCGACCGACAGCTGGCGGTCGTGGCTTGGGAAATACGCGCGATTGCCCCAATTTTGACCGCCGCGGAAAAAGAACACCTGAACGCAGGTCTGCCCGCCTTCCTGATGGGCCGCGATCACATCGGCATCGACAATCCCTGGCACGTGAATGTCCTGATGCCCCTGAACCAGGGTCAGCGCCCGAATTCGATCACGAATAAGTCCAGCCGCTTCGAAATCGAGGGCCGCCGCCGCCGTCTGCATCTCCGCCGCCAAACGTTGCTGCACCGCGGCGCTGCCGCCCGATAAAAAGGCGCGCGCCTCTTTGATCAATGCCGAATAGTCCTCGCGGCTGATCCGTCCGACACAGGGTGCGCTGCATCGCTTGATCTGATGCAGCAGACACGGGCGCGTGCGGTTGGCAAAAATGCTGTTGCTGCACGAGCGCAGCAAAAATGCCTTTTGCAACGTAACCAGCGTGCGGTTAACGGCCCCCGCCGAGGCGAACGGCCCAAAATAATCACCCTCTTCCTTTTGCGCCCCGCGATATTTGGTGAGCTGCGGAAATTCGTGATCGGCGGTCAAATGGATCAGCGGAAACGATTTGTCATCACGCAATAGAACGTTGAACCGGGGCATCAACCGCTTGATCAGATTGCATTCGAGCAGCAGCGCTTCCGCCTCGGTGTGGGTCGAGACGATCTCCATCGCCGTCGTCTCGGCGACCATCCGCTGCAGGCGGTTCGACAGGCCCGCGGGGTGGGCGTAATTCTGAACTCGGTTTCGCAGGTTTCGAGCCTTGCCGACATAGAGCGCATCGCCCCTGCGATCGAGCATGCGATAGACGCCAGGGGTGGCTGGCATCGTTCGCAGCGCCGCTCGGATAACCCCGAGACCACGCGCTATCCCGGTTGCTGCGCTCGGCGCCTGCCGCTCACTGTCGAGATCGGTTTCACTCTCGGCGGTCGGTGCTGGCGCATCCGTTTCAGGCGCAAGCGGCTCGGCGGTGACGCCTTCCGGCGCTCGCCGCGGATCCATCGGCAGCGGCTTGCGCCTTCGAACAGGACGTCCGCGCGCGGTTGTCGGCAAACCAGGCTCGGTCATCACTGGGTCAACTGGTTGTGATCGCATCGAAATTCAAATCGGTGCAGCGATATCCACGAAAGCTGTGGATAACTCTGTTGAAAACGGGGGGTGAATTGAGATGAAAAATCATCTTGGCAAAGAGCTTTATTAATCGCCTAAAAAATAGGCGAATTCGCAAGACATTGATTTTACAAGGGTTTTGGGAAAGATAGTTAACAAAATCGAAGCCTGAGTGGCTCCCGAGCTTCGGAAACCGCCTTCTCCCATTGATCACGTTTCCTGTGAACAAGTTGGCAATACCCGTTTCTGATCCTCGCAACTCTGATGATGCCGAAAACCGCGGCAACCTCCTATACGAGCGTCAATTTCGCGCTATGCGCGAGTCATTATTCTGTCAATGGTATCCGTCGCGGTGGCGCCCAACCCAGATGCTGCCCGCCATCGAGCGCAATCATTTGCCCGGTCATGGCCGGTGCGGCGATAATGAACCGCATCGCGGCGGCGATTTCCTGCGGACTCGTCCCCCGACCAAGCGGCATTTCCGCAAACTGATGCAGAAACTGTTCGCGGCTCTGTCGCGGGCTGGGCAGGGTTGGACCCGGTCCAATGCCATTGACGCGGATGCGCGGCGCCAGCGCCAGGGCCATTGTCTGCGTCAAAGTCCACAGCCCCGCCTTCGACAGCGTATAGGAAACAAAATGGGGGGTGAGCGACCAAACGCGCTCATCGAGCAGGTTGATGACGATGCCGCCGGCTTCGGACGGCAGCCGCGCCGCCATCTCCTGGATCAGCACAAACGGTGCTCGCAGATTGACCGCGAGATGCTCGTCCCAGCTCTCGCGCGTTGCCGTTTCGACCGAGTCGTTCTCAAACACCGACGCGTTGTTGACCAGACAGCCGACGGGACCAAAAACGCGCCCGGTCGCCGCCAGCAAGCCGCGAACCGCGTCTTCGTCACGAAGATCGGCCGCGAGTGCCGCCGCTTTCCCACCCATGGCACGGATCGAGGCCACGACCGTTTCGGCCGCCGCACGTGATTGGTGATAGTGGACAGCCACCGAGAACCCATCTTTGGCCAAAGCGATCGCCAAGGCCCGCCCAATGCGCCGCCCGCCACCGGTGACCAGCGCCGTGCACGGCACGGGTGGCGACGGAACGGCGCCGGTCAGCTCCTCCGTTTCGTCTGGGCCGGCATCAGGGCCGAGATCAGCGTCGACCGGCACGGCGTTCCTTGCGGGCCCGCATCTTGGCACGGGCGACGTCGCGCGCCGAAACGCCAGCCCGTCCTGCGGTCGAGCGGCCGCGCGGACCGTCGCTGGGGCTCGCCGCCCTGCCGCGCGCGGCATTTGTGTTTGCCGCCATTGGCAGTCCGAGATCGGCCTGTTCGAGGCGGCGAATTTCGTCGCGCAATCGCGCCGCCTCCTCGAATTCAAGATCGGCCGCCGCCTCGCGCATGCGTTTTTCGAGGTCGGCGATGACCGCCTGCAGACTGGCGCCCTGGTAATGCGCGGCTTCGCCCTCCGACAAGCCAAAAGTCACATGGTCGCGCTCATAGACGCTTTCGAGAATGTCGGCGATGCCGCGCCGCACGCTTTCCGGTGTAATCCCGTGCGCCGCATTGTAGGCCTGCTGCTTCTCGCGGCGGCGGTTGGTCTCGTCGATCGCCGCTTTCAGACTATCGGTCATGCGGTCGGCGTACAGGATCGCCCGCCCGTCGATATGCCGCGCGGCGCGGCCGATCGTCTGGATCAGCGAGGTTCGCGAGCGCAGATAGCCCTCCTTGTCGGCATCGAGCACCGCCATCAGCGCGCATTCCGGGATGTCGAGCCCTTCGCGCAGCAGATTGATCCCGATCAATACGTCGAACACGCCGAGCCGCAGATCGCGGATGATCTCGATGCGCTCTAGAGTGTCGACATCGGAATGCATATAGCGCACCCGAATACCGGCCTCGTGCAGATATTCGGTCAGCGCCTCGGCCATTTTCTTGGTCAGGGTCGTGACCATCACGCGATGACCTTTGGCCGCCTCCTCGCGGCATTCGGCCATCAGATCATCAACCTGCGTCTCGACCGGGCGGATGATGCAGGGCGGGTCGACGAGCCCGGTCGGGCGCACAATCTGCTCGACAAAGGCGCCGCCGGTGCGATCCATCTCCCACCGGCCGGGTGTCGCTGAGACAAAGATCGTTTGACCGCGCATCGCGTCCCATTCCTCGAATTTGAGCGGCCGGTTGTCGGTGCAGGACGGCAGACGAAAGCCGTGTTCGGCGAGCGTGCTCTTGCGCATCCAGTCACCGCGGAACATGCCGCCCAATTGCGGCACGGTGACGTGGCTCTCGTCGACAAACACCAAGGCGTCGCGCGGCATATACTCGAAAAACGTCGGGGGCGGCTCGCCGGGGCGGCGGCCGGTCAGATAGCGTGAATAATTCTCGATCCCGGCGCAGCTGCCGGTCGCCTCGATCATTTCGAGGTCGAAATTCGTGCGCTGTTCGAGCCGCTGCGCCTCCAACAGCTTGCCTTCGGCAAACAATTCGTCGAGCCGGATCTTCAGGTCGCGTTTGATCTGCTCGATCGCCTGCAACAGCGTCGGCCGCGGCGTCACATAATGGCTGTTGGCGTAGATCTTGATCGATTGCAAGGCCGCGGTCTTTTCCCCGGTCAGCGGGTCGATCTCATGGATCGCCTCGATCTCGTCGCCGAACAATGACAGCCGCCAGGCCCGGTCCTCGTAATGCGCCGGAAACAATTCGATCGTGTCGCCGCGCACCCGGAAGGCGCCGCGCACAAAATTGTGGTCGTTGCGTCGGTACTGCAATTCGACAAAGCGCGCCAATAGCTGAGTGCGGTTGATATGGTCGCCTTTGGCGAACGACAGCGTCATCTGCGAATAGGTTTCGACCGAGCCGATGCCGTAGATGCATGACACGCTGGCGACGACAATAACATCGCGGCGTTCGAGGATCGCGCGGGTCGCCGAGTGGCGCATCCGGTCGATCTCTTCGTTTAGCGATGATTCCTTTTCGACATAGGTGTCGGTGCGCGGGACATATGCCTCCGGCTGATAATAATCGTAATAGGAGACGAAATATTCGACGGCGTTGTCGGGGAAAAAGCTTTTCATCTCGCCGTAGAGCTGCGCCGCCAAGGTCTTGTTCGGAGCGAGGATGATCGCCGGTTTTCCAGTATTGGCGATGACATGCGCCATCGTGAAGGTCTTGCCCGAGCCGGTGACGCCGAGCAGCACCTGTTCGCGTTCACCGCGCTGGATGCCCTCGCACAGTTCCGCTATCGCCTGCGGCTGGTCGCCCGCCGGGCGGAATTCGGAGGAAATCGTGAAAGGTTTGCCGATGTCGCTCTGCGGGCGCTCGGCGGCCATCAATGGCAGCATCGTGATCAGATCGAGAGCCTTCGACGCGTTCATATCGCTCGCCGTTCCTCGCATACCCAAAAGATAGCGCGGCGCCGAGGTCGGCGCGAGCCCGCGATGGTCTATCGCAGACTGTCGAACCTCAAGTCACGGCTCCGCGGGAGCGGTTGGTCGGAGCCGCCCTCCAGACCTCACGCAGACGGGTCGGGCAACCAGTCTTCCAGCACCTGCTCGGCCGTGAACCCGCCTTGCGCCAATCTGGCCCAAACCGCGTCGGCTGGTTCGCCATGTCGAACGAGATCGCCGGCGGCAAGCTCGGCGGCAATGGGGAGCAGTTTTGCGACCAACGCGTCGATGTCGCGCTTCAGACTTGGGCTTTCGTCGAGCAAGTGTTCGAGTTCGCTGCGCGCCGCCCTTATCGTGGCCTGCCATCCCAGGCGCGGTGGCGGCGCCGGTGAAGCAGCGAGCTTGAACAGATGCCGCAAGATGCGACGGAGTTGAGACCTCAGCTCCCGGCGCAACGATTTCCCCAAGCTGTCGATCTCCTCGGCGAGGTTCTCCCAGTCGAGCGGCAGGTTCGAAGCCTTGGCGCGGCGCAGCGCCGCCGCCTGCTCTTTGGTCCACAGCAGGAAGTCGCGATCGTACAACTCGGATAATCGCGTTTCGCCCGTCACCGTCGCTCATCCTCTGCCGGGAAAGAGGCGCAAGCAAACTGCTTGAGCCCACTCATTGCTTGCAGCACCGCCGACCCGGCGTGCGGAAAATTTGGATGGAAGGCTCGGCCGACGTCGCTCTGCGGGCGCTCGACCGCCATCAACGGCAGCATCATGATCAGATCCAGGGCGTCCGCCGACTTCATGCCACTCACCGCTGTTTTGGTCGCGCGCTTGTCGCTAGATTGACCCGGTTTTGGAAGTGAGGGCGAGACCGAGCACGTTTAGCACCGCGACCGGCCGGCGCAAGCCTTTGACGGCAAGATCGCCCAGTGGCTCGAACTCGGCAAAATTATCGATTGCTGCGGCGATGCGCCGAGTTATCATAATTTGTCCATCCTTGGCTTCGTTGCTCAGCCTCGATGCTAAATTCATCACCGTCCCGTTGGCAGAGTAGTCAAAGCGGCCCTCGAACCCAATCCGTCCCAACGTGGCATAGCCCTGGGCGATCCCGATGCCAAAGCCGAGCTCGTGCCCACGCGCAGACCATGAGTGGGTGAGCGCCGCCACCGCCTCGCGCATCTTGACCGCCAGACGCACTGCGCGAAGCGCCGGATCGGGGCATGGCACAGGGTCATTGAAGATCACGATGAGACCGTCGCCGGTAAACTGGTTGATCATCCCCTCATAGCGATGGATCAACGGTCCTAACGCCTCGTGATATTCAGTCAGCACCGCCCCCACATCCTCCGGCTCGGCGGTTTCGACAAAAGGAGTGAAGCCGCACATATCACAGAATAAGACGACGATGTCGCGTCGGTGGGGTTCGAGAATCGCCTCGCCCCCGCTTGCGACGATCCGTTCTGCAAGCTGCGGCGCCAGGAACCTCTTCAGCCGGCCAATCCGTTCGATCTCGTCGACTTGGATCGCAACCCGGTCTTCGAGCGTCCGGTTTAGCGCGGCAAGTTCGGCCGCCTGCTCTTCGAGGCGCCGCGCCTGGCTCTGCACCGTGTCGTGCAGCGACTTGATGCGCAGCATCGCTCGCACCCGCGCGGTCAGGGCGGCGTGATCGACGGGTTTGGTCAGGTGGTCGTCAGCGCCGCTCTCCAGCCCGGCGACGACATCGCCAGCATCGGCGTGGGCAGTAACGAGAATGACCGGGATGAACGGCAGCCCCGCGTCCGCTTTCAACTGCTTGACGGTAGCAATGCCGTCAAGCCCGGGCATCATGATGTCGAGCAATATCAGATCGGGCAGCAGCGACCCGGCTTTCTCCAAGGCTTCGACGTCATCCTTGGCGGTGACCACCTCACAGCCTTGGCTTTCGAGCCGCAGCTGCAGCATCTCGACATTGTCCCGGGCATCGTCGACGACAAGGACCAGCGGCGGTTCATGCATCGTATCACCGCATTCCCCCAGAGAAGTGCTTTGCGTTCCTCACCCGCATCGGGTGCGGTAGCCGCAGAGTGGTCGTCTCCACGCGTTTCTCCGCCGACTCTGTGGCCGGCGCGACAAGGAGGTCCGCTGAGCCGAGTGACAGCGCGGTCGGAAGCCGACGTTGGTTCTGCGAGATGGCCATCGGGAATCTCACCTCCGTAAAAGGCTACATCCCTGACCTGCGCTTGAGCTGGTTGAGGAAGCGCCAGTCGGCGTTTTTCCGCGATGATCCTCTTCAGCTGTGCTTTTATCAATCCTAATGTCTGGCTGCTATAATGAGGAGCGGCGGCTCGACCCGCCGCCGTCGATCGTAACAATCGTGCCGGTGGTATAACCGGATTTGTCGGAGGCGAGGAACGCCGCCATCCAGGCGATCTCTTCGGGCTTGGCGGCGCGGCCAAAGGCATGGCCCTGCATCAATTCCGGCCAGCGTTCGGGATCGTCGAACCGCTGCTGCGCGCGCTGCCGGGTCAAGGTGATCAGCCGTTCGGTCAACACCGGGCCGGGGTTGATGCCGACAACGCGGATTCCATCGCGCGGCGAGGTACCGCCCATCGCGCGGGTGAACGCCATCAGTGAGGCGTTGCCCGAGGAGCCGGCGATGTAGTCGAAATCGGGGTTCTGGCCGGCCGCCCCGATAATATTGATGATCACCCCCTGCTTGCGCTCGCGCATCAGCGCGTAAAACCGGCGGGTCATGTTGATATAGCCAAAGACTTTGAGGTCCCAGGCTTCGCGCCAGCGGGCCTCGTCGATGCTGTCGATATTGCCGCCGGGAATGGCGCCGGCGTTGTTGATCAGGATTTCGGTGTCTGGGCATTCGGCGGCGAGCCGATCGACATTGCCGCTGTCAGACAGATCGAGCGAAAATACCCTGACCGCGACATTGTGCTTGGCGGTGATCGCGGCCCGCGCCGTTTCGAGATCGGCGGCGGTGCGCGACACCAGCACGACGTCGCAGCCTTCCTCGGCCAAGGCTTCGGCGCAGGCCCGTCCGATCCCCTTCGAGGCCCCGGTGACCAGCGCCTTCTTCCCCCGCAACCCGAGTTCCATGATTCTTCCCCCGTGACCCTTATTCTTTGGTCATGGCCGGACTTGTTCCGGTCATCCACGCCTTCCAGTCTACACCGAAAAGGCGCGGATCACCGGGACAAGCCCGGTGATGACGATCGAAATCAGGCGTATTCACCCAATTTAATCCGCGATGATCCTCGCTCAACCGAACCGTCAGCACGCAAGGTTAATCGGCGGCAAGCGCCTGGTCGAGATCGCGGATCAGATCGTCGGCGGATTCGAGCCCGATCGACAAGCGCACGACATCGGGGCCGGCGCCTGCTGCCGCGCGCTGCTCGTCGCTCAGTTGGCGGTGGGTTGTCGAGGCCGGGTGCAGGATCAGGCTGCGGGTGTCGCCGATATTGGCGAGGTGCGAAAACAATTGGACGCTTTCGACGAGACGGGTGCCGGCCTCATAGCCGCCCTTGACGCCAAAGGTGAAGACCGCGCCCGGGCCCTTTGGCAGATATTTCTGCGCCAGAGCGTAATAGGGGCTGTCGCGCAGCCCGGCATAGGAAACCCAGGCAACACGCGGATGAACCGACAGAAACTCGGCGACCTTGCGGGCATTTTCGACATGCCGATCCATGCGCAAATGCAGGGTCTCGATGCCGGTCAAGGTCAGAAATGCGTTCATCGGCGACAAGGTCGGGCCAAAATCCCTGAGCGCCACCGCCCGCGCCTTGGTCGTGAACGCAAAATCCCCGAAATTTTCGAAGAATTTGAGGCCGTGATAGGCAGGCTCGGGATCGGTCAGCGACGGAAAGCGGTTGCCTTGCGACCAGTCGAAGCGGCCCGACTCGACGACCATGCCGCCGAGAGCGTGCCCATGCCCCGACAGAAACTTGGTCGTCGAATGGCAGACGATGTCGGCACCCCATTCAAACGGCCGGCACAGATAGGGTGTCGCAAGCGTATTGTCGACGATCAGCGGAATGCCGGCCTCGTGTGCGATCGCCGCGACTTGCTCTAGGTCCACGATGATCCCGCCGGGGTTGGCGAGGTTCTCGACAAAAATCGCCTTGGTGCGCGGGGTCAACGCGCGGCGGAAATTCTCGGGATCGACGGGATCGACAAAATCGCACTTCCAGCCGAGCCTTTTGAATGACAGGCCAAACTGGGTCAGCGAGCCGCCGTATAGATTGCGCGAGGCGATAAATTCGTCACCCGGCTCCATCAACGTAAAAAAGATCAGGAACTGTGCGGCATGGCCCGAGGCGGCGGCGACCGCGGCGCGGCCATCTTCGAGGCTCGCAACCCGTTCTTCGAGCACGGCGACGGTCGGGTTGTTGAGGCGCGCATAGATGTAGCCGAAATTGTGCAGGTTGAACAGCGACGCGGCGTGGTCGACATCGTCAAAGACATAGGCCGCGGTCTGGTAAATCGGGGTCGAACGCGCGCCGGTGACCGGGTCGGGGGCAGCGCCGGCATGGATCGCCCGCGTCTCGAACCCATAGCCCCCACCCTGGCCCTCCCCCGCGTGCGGGGGAGGGGAGGGAGGGGGTGCGGCGTGACTCCTCGCCCGGCGCGGCAAGGGCGGCTCGGGCGGGCGGTTCCTAATGATGCCGCTATTGATCCCGCTCCACGACAATTCGCCGCCGAGGCGGCCGAATTCGATCTTTGGGCAGCGGTTCATGATGACTTCGATACCAGCGGCCTCGGCCGTTGCCGCGGCCTCGTCGTTGCGGATGCCGAGCTGCATCCACACGATCTTGGCGCCGATCGCGATCGCATCATCGACGATCGCCGGCGCCTCGCGCGCCGCCCGGAAGACATCGACCATGTCCACCGGCTCGCGGACGTCGCGCAGCGAGGCGTAGACCTCCTCACCGAGCAAACGCTCGCCGGCGATGCCGGGATTGATCGGGATCACGCGGTAGCCTTTGTTCTGCAGATACTTCATGACGAAGTAGCTGGGCCGATTCCAGTTCGACGAGGCCCCGACCATCGCGATCGTCCGCACGCGCTGCAGGATCCCGCGCAATTGTGCGTCGGAATAGGGAATGGGTTCCAAATCGGTCATAGCTGTGCTGTCGAAAAGTTGCCCGCGCCACATCTTCAGCCCGGCCCCTGATCGGGTGTCAAGCCGGCTTTCGCTTTCGAGCCATCGCGCGCCTCGTGCGGACGCCGCAAAGCGGTTACAAAGATCGGGCTCGGAATTTGGGCCAAGCGGGAGGCAGGGAGCAGGATGAGGACAGGGGCGGAGTACCGCGAGGCGCTGCGCGACGGGCGGCGTGTCTGGGTCATGGGCCAGGGAATGATCGAGGATGTGACGACCCATCCCGCGACCCGCGCGATGGTCGATGAATATGTCGCCTGGTACGATTTGCATTTCGACGATGCCTGGCGCGACATCGCGCTCGGTCCGTCCGACCATCACGGCAAGCGAACCGCTTGGGCCTATGTCGCGCCCAAAACCGCCGATGAACTCGCGGCGATGGGGCGGTTCTTTGCCGCCTCGACGTTTTTGAGCGCCGGCAACATCACCCATACTCCGGCTTATGGCCATTTGATCGCGCTCGGCCTTTATTGCTCGCTCGACGAGCATGGCAGCCCGCCCGAGCAGATCGCCCATGCCGCCCGTTATCGCGAAATGATCGCCGCGAGCGGGCGGTTTCTGACCTTCTGCGGCGGCGGTCCGACGATCGGCTATCGCATGCGGGAAAACCCGGCGGATCGCGCCGCGCTCAAGATCGTGCGCGAGACCGACGCCGGTCTGGTCATCTCGGGCAAGATCGGCATGCATACGAGCCCGGCCTATGCCGAGGATCTTTATGTCGGCAGCGTCTCCGGCCTCGAAATCGACGGTCAGCGCGTCACGTTTATCGTGCCGGTCAACGCGCCGGGGATAACCGTGCTGTGTCGCAAGATCGCGACGCGGGATGCGAACCCGTTCGTGGCACCGTTGTCGAGCCGGTTTGACGAACTCGATGGCCAGATGTGGCTCGATGACGTGTTCGTCCCCTGGGAGAGCGTCTTCTTCCTCGGACCGTCACCGGAGCCTGTGGTGCGCTGGCTGATCTGGCATCACCTCTATGGCTGGCTGTCAAAGGGCGAGTTCACTCTGGGTCTGGCGCTGGCACTTGCGGATGCGATGGGTCTCGCCAAGCACGAGCAGACGATCGAATATCTCCTCGATCTGGTGGTCGACGTGCAGACCGTACGCAGCTGTCTTGTTGCCTGCGAACGCGACCCGATTTTCACGGCGAGCGGCTATTGCGTCCCCAACCACGCTCATCTTTCCGCCGGCGGCTTGGCGCTTCTGCGCGCCCGGCCGCGTATGGCCGAGATTTTGCGTATCGTCCCGGGATCATCGCTGGTCGTGGCACCCTCCGACCGCGATCTCGCCGCCCCCGAACTCGCCGAAGGCCTGGCGCAATCCTTTGGCGGCGGCGGTTACACCGCGATGCAGCGGGCGGCGCTATTGCAAATGGCTTGGGACCACGTGTCTTCGGCGCTCGACGGCCGCGAATCCGCATTCGAGCTGCACGCCAGCGGTGGTGTTCCGGCATGGCGCGGCCGGTTGCGCCGCAATTTCGCGAGTTACAACGATCTCGCGAACCGCGTCGCCGGCGCAACCGGCATCGAGATGCCGGCGATCAACCTCGACCATCTCCGGGAGGTGCCATGGGCTCCGCGCCGCACGGTGACGCCGCCGACCCCGGAGAGAGGAAATTCGTCTCCAACGCGCCGATGATTGTCAGATCGGGATCGCCAATAACGTGTCGATCTGCCGGCTGTCGAGGACGACCTCTTTGCGCGCAAATTTCCAGTTTGCGCCGTCGGGCACCACGCGATCCACATAGCGTCCGGTGGCAAAGATCGTCATCTCGCCGTCCTGCATCGTGCGCACGACGAGGACATTGGCTTCGGCATCAAGGCCACCCGGGTCCTCGCCGACGACCCGCAGCGACGAGACCAGATGGCGATAGCGCTGTGGTTCATAGATGTTGGCCTCGCGCAACGCACTGACCCGATCCTTCAGCATGCTGCGCGAGGTCGCATAGATCAGCCCGAGCGGCAGCCCCGCCTCGAAATTCTCGGCCGAGGTCACCCGGTAAAAGCAGTCCTCGGTGAAAAAATCGGGCCAATGTTCGAGCTGGTCGGCATCGAGACAATGCGCGTAATCCGCATAGAGGCGTTCCAGCTGCAAGCGCTGCACCACAGTCTCGATATCCATCGCTTACGGCCTCAAGAATTTGGACCAGGTATTATCCGTCACCCCCGTGTGATCCCCGGATCAAGACTGGGAGGTCCAGCGCTCAGAATCCCATCAACGGGCGATAGGCCTGCCAGAAGCCGCGGATCGATGCCTCGGTGGTCCGATTTTCCTCCGAGACATGGTCGAAACCGCCCATTTCCAGCACCGAAGCCTGATTGTCGGCGCCCGGCAGCGCACGCTGGCTGAAGTTGCCGACCGCACCATCCTCCATCGACACATATCCGGCCGGGCCGACGAGATTGGCCTGCGCCAGGCGCAACGCGCTCATCGCCGGATCGTCCTCCTCGAAGCCGAGATAGATCCATTGCAATTCGGTCTTGTCCGGCCCTTTTGGCAGGACGAGGCGCAAGGCAATGCTGTTCTGGATCTGCTGCAAGACGAAATTCGGGAACAACGACAAGATCTGGGTTGTCGTATCGTCGCCGAATTCCTCGATCATCGACAGGAAACC
This sequence comes from Alphaproteobacteria bacterium, assembly GCA_019238055.1. Classification (GTDB taxonomy): domain Bacteria; phylum Pseudomonadota; class Alphaproteobacteria; order ATCC43930; family CGMCC-115725; genus AP-15. Next base: position 1,285 of record JAFAOB010000187.1, on the reverse strand, counting down.
AGGCTCGGCGAGCCGAAAATTCTCGCGCAACGAGGGAATGCCCGCATAGAGCTGATCGGATGCTGCAGCTCCGACGCGGTCGATCTTGTTGCGCGTGTAACTCGCGTGGTGCATGCCGTGTTCGGCGATATCGACCCCGCCTTCCGAGGTCAGCCGCGACATTCGAAACGTCGTGAAAAAACTGTGCAGCAATGTCGCGTGGTAGGTGTCGCGCACATTCTCGAAATAGAGCTTCCAGTTGTTGTGCAGGATCTGCGAAGTCGTCCCGAGCACTTTCGGCTTGCCATGCAACACCCGGTGGATGCGTGAGCCGATCTGGTTGCCGATGTAATCACCGAGCGGCGGCGCATCGGGCGACAGGGTGCCAAAAACCAGGTCGCCGAACTGGTCCACCGCAAGTTTTTGCAGCCCATGGTCCTTGAGCTCAAAGCTCGCTGGCATGCCGCCCTTACCCGCAATACCGCGGCGAAAAGCGACGCTGTCGAGATTGCCTTCGAGATCGTAGCGCCACGCGTGATAAACGCAGGTCAGATTGTCGGCATGGCCGCGCCGCTTAAGACAGACGAGATTGCCGCGATGGGCGCAGCGATTGACCATCGCATGCACCGCGCCGTCTTTGCCACGGGTGACGATGACCGGGGTCTCGCCAATAAAGGTCGTCAGATAGTCGCCGGGCGTCGGTAATTCACCAGCCAGGGTCAGAAACTGCCAAGTCGGTCCGAGAAAGATGCGGGCGAGCTCCTCGTGATAAATCTCCGGGTCGGAGAACACACGGTAGGGGACACGAGCATTACCCTCGGCGGGCCATTGCAGCGCGGGCTCTACTGACATGACTGACCTCTTTGGGTTGGCCCTGACCCGCCTGCGCGAGGGCGATGGCGGGTCAGGATAGCAACAAGAGCTTTGCGGTATATGGCAGCGCCGTCAACCGCCGTAAAACACGTTCTCGCCGAGATCCTTCATTTCGAGGATCGCTGCATCGGGACGGCCGATGACCGGTTTTGTCAGATGCGCCTCGACGGCTTCACCGACGATGATGTGGTGATCGCCCTGCTCGACGATGCCGGTGACATTACATTCGACAGCGGCCAGCGCTGCATCGAGAATCGGGAGGCCATTCTTGCCGCGACGGATCGACTGGCCGGACAGCCTGCCGTCTTCGAGCTTGACCGGATTGAAGAACTTGAGGGCCACACCCTTGGCGTCCTTGCCGAGCATATTCAGCGTAAATTTTTTTGTCTCTTTGACAATCGGATAAGCGCCGGAATCGGTCTTGACCCCGACA
>JAFAOB010000186.1 GCA_019238055.1 Alphaproteobacteria bacterium | reverse complement strand
GGCGCAGCGCTCCAGCTCTTTGACACCCTCTTGCGCATCGTCCACGTTGATCATGGCGATGCCCTTGAGGCGCCTGGGCTCCCCGGCGCAGAACTCGGCGAGCCAGTCGTTGTATGCTCTAAAAATCTCCGACAGCAGCGCACTGTCCGGCACGCTGTACAGCAGCAGACCGACTGTGGGATAGACAATACTTACATCCACCCCATCGGCATCCATATCCTTGAGGTGCTCCTCAGAGACGTAGCCACCGCGCCGTACTCTATCAAAGGTCGTGGTACGGACCATCTTTTCCGGCGCCTCAAACCGCATACCGGTCTGTGCTCCAGGGCTCAGCCCGATCACCCGGTGGCCATTGCAGTACCACCAATCGCCATCGTACTCGCGGACAAGCTGTGGGACCCGGTCCTTGAACCCTGGCTTGGCTCTGCTCGTCCATAGGTCGGGTGGCTCAAACACGTGATTGTCTGAGGATATAACCCTGTAATTCGCCATGTTTGCCCCTCCTGCTTGGTGGTGAGCGCCCTCGCAGTCCAGCCGTTTACATCGCCCTCACCAGCCCCACTATACAGCTTGCGGAACCCTTGCCTATATGGCGCAGTATGCTCCGGGCGGTGATGCTGTCGGAGCCTGGCTCAAAAGCACCATCACGGCGCATCCTGATACCGTGATCCAATGCCGCAAATCGATGTCGTTACAGGGAGCCGCAGGTTGATGCTCGGCCAGCATCAGCACATCCGGCGCACAAGATATTGAGCACCGGTATCCCCAAGGATTGCGGATAACATCGCGGAAAACTCCTGGATTTGGGCTCCGGTCAGCGGTGGAAAACTCTCGTGACCCGCACTTGTCCAGCGAGTCTGTTGCGGCCAAAAAACCGGTGCGTGGGATTGCTCAAAAAAGCGGCAGGAATCTAGAATTAGACCTCGGCTGGGTGACCGATCTTGCCGCTCGTTGCCGCCAGATCAATCCAGGTCAGTTTGGGGAGTGCGGTCATCAAGAATGCGTTTTCGCCGGGCTGTCCGCGGGCCGGCTTTTCCGTCGATCGTAGAGGCGCGTAGTCGACACATTGGCATGGCCCAGCCACTCCTGAACCTTGGCGATATCGGAATTATGGGACAATACATTGGCGGCGGCGGTTGCGCGCAATGAATGCACGCACAGGCCGTTGACCTCGGGGCTGATGCCGGTTTCTTGACCGTATTTGGCAACGATGTTGCAGTAAACCGACACCGGATCGAGAGGCCTGTCGAGACGCCCTGTGCGGTTATTCTTGACCGGCCAAAACAGAGGGCCCCCGAGGTCGCCGCGATGTCCTGCGAGCGCCAGATAGTCCTCGATTGTGCGCTGGGCGGCGGCGTTCAATGGAGTAAAGCGGATCTTGGCGCGCTTGCCCATGATGCGGAAATGCAGCACGCCCTGCCGGCTGTGCAGGCCTTTGACCCTGAGGTGGCGTTGTCAGGTTGCCAATAGACGGGCGTTAATGGCCGAAAAAGGCGACTCTGAAGGTTATGCTGCAGGCGCAACGTCGCCGATGTCGCGCCATATGCGAAAGGCGGCATCGCGAGCCGCACGATATTGGTTGGCCCTGAGGTGATGGCGGCGACGCTGGAAGTGGTTATGGCTCCGGCTGTGAGTGGAAAGAAAGCGCTGGGCCTGACGCGCTGACTTGAAGCGCTGCATCTGTCGCTCTCGTTGTCGTGTCGGTTGCTGCGAGACCTCGGCGCGAGTGTTGAGATATCAGCTTTGACGGTGCCCGACACTCGGGAGGATCTTGCGCTTTGCGGCGGCATAGCTCTTGAGCTGATCCGTCACGATCGCTCGCGGAATATACCGCAAGCCCTTCGGCAGCTTGCGAAAGAAGCGCTTGGCCGCAGCCGCGCGGCGCCGGCTCTGGACCGGGATGTCGAGAACATTTCGCTGCTGGTCGACCGCGCGCCAAAAATAGTGTTGCTGGCCGCGAATGCGGATGAACCCTTTGTCCAGGAACCACTTGTCGCCCGGTTGTGGCCGGCGCCGCTTCAGCGTGTTGGCGAAGATCCGACCACAGCGCAGACTCCACTCGCAAATGCTCTGATAGCTGACGACGATCCCATGCACCGCCAAGATCAGCTCGACTTTGCGCAGGCTCAGACTGAAACAATGATAAAGCCGCACAGCATGCTGGATGATCTCGGGCGGGAAACGGAAGCCGCGATACGGGTTCTCAGACATCGTCATCCCGAGCAGACTGCCACGGTCGGCCGGAGACGCCAACCCGACAATGCCCTTGTGGGTGCTCAAATGGGCAGATGAACGGATTCCACGTGACCATCGCGCCATTGTGGTAATTGCGGGAGGGTTGGAAGCTTTATTGCAGTTGACCTGCCCGCAGCAATCGCTACTTTGGGATACACAGCTCAATTCCATAGGCAGAGCCAAGACGATGGGCGGAAAATTCAAGGGTCTGGATTGAAGTTTACTGGAGGCGGGCGGAGCTAGCTGGCCCTCCTCTCGACCTCCTGAGGTTTCTCAATGAGCACTATTCCGTAGTGTCGTTGAGATGACATCTGTGGCTCGCCATTAATTGGGGTCGATCCTGTGCCTGGTCCCTCGCCCTTGAAGCAAATCGATCGTGATCAGGAACAAGCGTGAACAAGCATCGTGGTTTGTTGAAATTTTTCAACTATTTGGTGCAATTGAGTGCGCGTGGCGCAATGCACGCCGGGTACCGGCTTATCTCCTTTGCATTCCCGTTGAAGCGGACGTAAAGCCTCAAACCGGCGTTGTCACGTATCGGAACTGATCGCAGGACAGGGAGGCAAGGATGGACGCTACCCTGACTCTGATCGACCTTGCCGGATCGATCGCACTGCTGCTCTGGGGCGTGCACATGGTCCAGAGCGGGGTTCAGCGCGCCTTCGGGCCAAATCTGCGGCGGATCCTCGGAGCGGCGCTTGGCAATCGGGTTAAGGCCTTCTTGGCCGGTTTGGGGATCACGGCGGTCCTGCAGAGCAGTACCGCGACCGGGTTGATGGTTACCGGTTTTGCCGCCGGCGGGCTCGTCGATCTGGTGCCCGGACTGGCCGTTATGCTCGGCGCCAATGTCGGCACGACATTGATCGTGCAGGTATTATCGTTCGACATCTCACGGGTGGCGCCGCTCTTCATCCTGATTGGCGTGACGATGTTTCGTCGCGGTGGGAATACCCGCACGCACGATCTCGGGCGCGTCGGAATCGGCCTCGGGCTGATCCTGATCGCGCTCACGCAGCTTTTGGCCATCCTGACGCCCTATGAGGATGCCCCAAGCTTGCGGCTATTGCTCGGCATGATCGCGACGGTGCCGATCATCGCCATGATCGTTGGCGCGGCCTTGACCTGGGCAGCGCATTCGAGCGTCGCCGTAGTGTTGCTGACGATGTCCTTTGCTACGCAAGGGGTGGTGCCGCCCCAGGCGGCATTTGCCTTGGTGCTTGGCGCCAATCTCGGCACCGCACTGAACCCGCTGTTCGAGGCGGGCTCGACCAGCGATCCCGCCGCCAAGCGGCTCCCCATCGGAAATCTGCTGAACCGTCTGGTTGGCGGCGTCCTCGGGCTGGCGCTGCTTAACGTGATCGGTCCTTGGCTCGTCAAGTTCGAGCCGTCTGTTTATCGCGCCGTCGCCGATTTTCATACCTTCTTCAACATCATTATGGCGGCGCTGTTCTTCCCGGTGTTGGGACCCTTGGCCCGATTGCTGAGACGGATGTTGCCAGCGCGCGCGGTACCGACCGACCCGTCGCGCCCGGTTTATCTTGACCCTGCGGCACTCGAAGTACCTGCAGTGGCGCTTGCGGCGGCGGCGCGTGAGGCATTGCGGATGGTCGATGGTCTCGAAACCATGCTGCACGCGGCACTCGACGGGCTCGATCGTGGTGACCGGAAGCGTATCGCTGAGATCAAGCGGCTCGATGATGTGCTCGATCGGCTCAATAGCGCGATCAAAGCGTACCTGACCTCGCTCGATCCCGAAGGCATCGATGCGGACGACGATCGCCGGCTATCGGAGATTCTCGCCTTTGTCACCAACCTCGAACATGCCGGCGACATCGTCGAGCGGGGCGTTGCCGCAAACCTCGCCAAGCGGCTGAGGCGAAACCTCTCCTTCTCTCGCGAAGGAACCGGCGAGATCCGCGGAATGCTGCAGCGCCTGGCGCTGAACGTACGCACGGCCGCTGCCGTGTTCATGACCGACGACGTTCGCGCTGCGCGCGGATTGCTTGGCGAGAAGGAGGTGTTCCGCGATCTCGAAACGCGCGCAACCGAGGCGCATTTCGCTCGCATTCGCGCCGGCCGGATGGAGAGTGTTGAGACGAGTTCGCTCCATCTCGACATGCTGCGCGACCTAAAGCGGATTAACGCGCATGTCGCGGCTGCGGCCTACCCGGTGCTCGAAAAACGCGGCGAGCTGCTGTCGAGCCGGCTCAGGCAGGATACATAAGGGCAAAAAAATGGCGCAGTCAAAGAAAAAGAAAGCGGTCAAAAACGCGGTCCCCAACCAGATCACCGAACTGGAAAACGCGATTGCTGAGGTGCGTAGTAGTCGAAAGGTCAGTCCGCGCACCATCCGGCTGATTACCTCAGGCCTGCCGCGGATGGCGCAAAAGGTGGCCGAAGAAGCAACCGAGGTCGTCATTGAGGCGGTGCGCGGCAGGCGCACCGCGGTCATCAATGAGAGCGTCGACCTGATCTACAATCTCACGATTTTGTGGAGCGAGCTCGGGATCTCTGCTTCCGAGGTCTGGGCCGAAATGGATCGCCGGCAAACGCTGCTCGGGATGGCCGAGAAATTGCCGAAGGACGGTGAGGAGACCGCTGTTGAGCAAAATCACAGTTTTCAGCGGTAGTGCGCATCCAGGCTTGGCGGCCGAGATCTGCGCCCATCTCGCGGTCCCTTTGCAACCCTCGACGCTGCAGCGTTTCGCGAACGATTGCCTTGGAGTGCGGCTCGAAGCGAATTGTCGCGAGCGCGATGTCTTTCTGATACAGCCGCTGGTTCCACCGGTTCAGGAGCATCTCGTTGAGCTGTTTTTGATGCTCGATGCCGCAAGAGGCGCATCTGCGGCCAGAATTACTGTGGTGATGCCACACTATGCTTACGCGCGCTCTGACAAGAAGGACGCCCCGCGAATTTCGATCGCCGCACGGCTGGTGGCCGATTTGCTGGTTACCGCGGGTGCCAATCGGATCCTCACAATGACCCTGCACTCGCCTCAAGTGCACGGGTTTTTCAGCGTTCCGGTCGATCACCTGCATGCGTTGCACGAGCTGGCTCGGCATTTCAGACAATATGATCTAACGAATGCCGTCGTGGTGTCGCCGGATCTCGGCAATGCCAAGCCGGCAGCGGCGCTTGCGCGCATGTTGGGCGTTGGCGTAGCGGCAGGCGCCAAACAGCGGTTCGACGACAACCGGGTGGTCATCAGTTCATTGATCGGCGAGGTTGCCGATCGTGATGTCATCGTGCTCGACGACGAGATCGCCAGGGGCAGCACCGTTATCGAGCTTCTGGATCGCCTGCGTGAACGGCATGTGCGCTCGATCCGCATCGCCTGTACCCACGGCCTGTTCTCGAATGACGCATTGGAACGGCTAAATTGCCAACGTGATATACTCGAGATCGTCTGTACGAATACGGTTCCGATCTTGGCTGAAAAGCAAGTCTCAAAGCTCCGTATCCTTTCGGTCGCGCCCGCGCTCGCCGAAGCTATTCGCCGCATTCACGATGGCGAGTCGGTGAGCGCGCTTTTCCAACCCGTTTAGGTAAAGCCGGATGCTGAGCCACTCGCTGAGCATTGCCAGCCCAGTGCGCTTTCGATTGATATGCAGATCCCAAGTTGATGGTGCCGATTTATGTGATGATGAATGGCAAATCCTGGAGCCGCTGCTTGAACCGAAGCAAAAAGGGCGACCGCGCAAACACAGCTTGAGAGCGATCTGCAACGCAATCCGTTATGTGCCGCGCACGGGGTGCCAGTGGCGCTTGTTGCCAAACGATTTTCCGCCGTGGCTGG
>JAFAOB010000055.1 GCA_019238055.1 Alphaproteobacteria bacterium | reverse complement strand
GCGGAAGTCAAGGAGGGCCGTAGGCCCGCGCGCCACAGCGCGCCTTGTCCTTGACTGTAGTGAGCACGCCGGCATGCTCAGCCGGATCGACGGCACCTTTTTAGCCCTGGACACGGAACACGGTATCTACCGCGAACTCTATGACCGAGAACACCGAAATCTCGGCGGCCAGAATCAACCAACTCAGAGCAGGGTACTCTTATGCATTGAGTAATCCTTTTTACAGAATTATTTTGCCATAATTCCGATGCAGTTCGCAGCAGTCGTTGTTCCTGAGGTCGCAGCGTTCTATAAAAGGCCTAACTCGGGTTTATGCGATGCACCGCATAATCGTTAGTTTGGGCCGGGGATGGCTCAACAGTCCCCGCCTGTTTCCAACAAGAGGGACCATGCATCCCGGCGCGTGATCGCTTATTATAAGAGAGACCTCAAAAGGGAGAGTTGTCATGGCTGAGGTAACAATCGAGGCGAGGCCAAACGGACCATATGTGGTCACAGGCATCATTGAACTGCACGACACGAACGGGAATGTTTTGGCAACCCAAACCAGAACCGTGCTCTGCCGCTGCGGTGCATCGACAAAAAAACCGTTCTGTGACGGTACTCATTCGAAGATCGGCTTTCAGGCTGCAGCACAAGCAGTGCCTGACTCAGCAGAGAAGAGTTAAGCGAGCTCAGTTCTTCTATAAAGTCGCAGCCCGAAAGCTTGGGCTCACAGGAAGCCATACCATCCAATACATCCGGGCCGCCGCGAGCCGGTTCGACGAGCTCTGGAGACACCGATCGTATGGCGTCGAAGAAGACAGTCACTGTGCACAATCTGGTGGCGCTCGGCGCCGAGCGCCTCGCCGCAATCCTTGCCGATCTCGCTGAGACCGATGCCGAGGTCAAGCGACGCCTACGCCTGGAACTTGCCGCGCAGGTCGGCGGCGACACCATCGCTGCCGAGATCGGCAAACGCATTACCGCTTTGAGGAAGGCGCGATCCTTTATCGACTGGCAGAAGCGGCGGGACTTCGTGAAAGACCTCGACCTGCAGCGGGCGATGATCGTCGATCGGGTTGCTCAGACCCGCGCCGACCTGGCGCTGGATTTGATGTGGCGGTTCATGGATCTTGCCGAACCGGTGATCAATCGCGTCGATGACAGCAATGGTTCGGTCGGCGACGTCTTTCGATCCGCATGTGAAGATCTCGGGACGATTGCGGCCAAAGCGAGACCCGATCCGGTGGGTCTCGCAGATCGGGTATTTACCGCACTGTCGGCCAATGATTACGGCGTCTTCGACGGCTTGGTGACGGCGATGATCCCAGCCCTCGGCGATGCGGGCACGGCACGCCTAAAGAGCCGCTTGGCGCAAGCGCTGGCGGACCAGCCACGGAAAGCAGACGGACGGGACTGGCGCGCAAGTGCCGTGCGCAGGGCTCTACAGGATATCGCCGATGGCCAGGCAGACATCGATGGTTACATCGCGCTGGTGCCTGTGGAAGACCGCAGCCGGCCGTACGTAGGCGCCGAGATCGGCCGTCGTCTCCTGGCTGTCGGGCGGGCGACCGAGGCGCTTGCCGTGCTGGAGAGTGCGAGGCCGAAGCGGCGCGCCAACCCGGCCGGATATTACAACGTCCTCAACTTTGTCGGGCATGGCAACGACGGTGGTTGGGAGGAGGTCTACATCGAGGCGCTCGATGCAACGGGTCAGGCGGAGCAGGCTCAGCGGCTTCGTTGGGCGGCATTCGAGGAACGCCTCTCATCCACGCAACTGCGCGCCTACCTCAAGAGGCTGTCGGATTTCGAAGACGTCGAGACCGAGGAACGGGCCATGAGGTATGCTCTTGGCTTCAAGAGTTTCCCAGCGGCACTCGACTTCCTCCGCGGTTGGCCGGACCAAGTCCGCGCCGCCCAGCTCGTGCTGACACGAGCCACGGAGATTGACGGCAATCTCTACTATCTGCTGGAGCCGACGGCGCAGCTGATCGAAGGAAAGCATCCGTTGGCTGCGAGCCTGCTTCGGCGCGCCATGATCGAAGACACACTCAATGGCGCGAAATCCTCACGCTACAAACATGCCGCCCGACACCTCCTCGAATGCTTGGCGCTCGCGTCCAGCATCCAGGACTTTGGCACTTTCGAGACACACGAGACCTTTACCAGCCGCTTGCACGCCAAGCACGGACGAAAGGTTGGCTTCTGGACTCAGGTAGCCGAGTTGTCGGGGACCTGACGCTGATCCCTGTTCAGCGGTTTCCCATTTGATCCTGAACCGCGCGCTGGGGCTCGGACGCCTGCTCAAAGGGGGCGGCAGGTCGAATCAGCCTCGCCATCTGCCTCGCCGTCGATAGTGCGGAAGGCGCGCCGAGCATCTTCGACTCCAGCGCGAGGAGGCCGGTATCGCAGCGCCGATCCGCTCAATGACGCTGGGGAGCACCGAGGTGTTGGAGGGCGGCGTGGTTTGGCTCCGCTATCGCCTCCAAAACCGCTGATGCGCAGTAGCGGACGCCGGTGGTCGCCGGCCCCTGCCAGAGCACTCGCGCAAAGGATCCCGATCGGAGAGTCTTGAGATGCGCGGCCAATTGGGCGAGCCCAGTTCTTTCGCGCGCGAGAACCGCCCGGAAAGGACGGCCCTCCTCAGTTTTGATCTGCGATAATTCAGGACGCCGGCATGCGATAAAGTCCGCACAGCTTATTGCCGTCGGGATCGCGAAGATAAGCAAGATACATCTTGCCGGCGGCCCCTTGGCGTATGCCGGGCGGGTCCTCGATCGACGTGCCGCCATTCGCAACGCCGGCTTTGTGCCATGCGGCGGCCTGTTCAGGACCGCTCATCGAGAAGCCGATTGTGCCGCCATTGGCATGGGTGGCCGGCTTGCCATCGATCGGTTTGGACACCATGAAACGCCCGCCATCGTGCGTGTAAGCCAGCCGGCCTCTGGCATCCTCGACCCCGGGCTGACCGCCCATCGCGACAAACAGGGCATCGTAGAATTTCTTCGACCGGGCGATGTCGTTGCTCCCGACCATAACATGGCTGAACATTCCGTTCTCTCCTCATCAGCATCACATGCGCCCGCCGCCTCCGCCCATAAGCAGAGCACGGTTTGCAAGCTGGTCAGTACGACGGGGCTATGATCGGCAAAAGCGAAAAATCTCTCCTCTCCCCGTCGCCATCCCGGCCGATTGTGACAGCTCGGCTATGCCGTGGCTCGTGAGGCGGTTTTCAGTGCGCCAGGCGAAGCTGGCGCGTTCCAGCCGGTGCGAGTCCGGCCCGGGTAGGATGGTAGCGCATCGCCCGGTAGCGAGTGTTGCGTCGGGGAAGGTGACGACCCCGGCGAAGCGTACACAGCAATCCTGTGGGGTGTGGGATTGAGCCACGAAATGCCTCCTCTCGCAGAGGCCGAGCCGGTTGGAAACGAAGGCAACATAGGCGGCGCCGCTAGGCGAGGCGCCGTCACTCTGCCGGGGTCGGAGACCGCATCACGCCGGAAAGGACCGCGTCGGAACCTGGGAGAGCTCCTGTCGCCCGCGGTTGCAAGGCCCCGGGCCGGACTGGGAAGCTCGAATGAGCGTAGCCGGTCGGGAAGGCAGGAGGAGTCGGACGGGACCATAGTACCGTTCAAAGCTTCGGTATGTTCGCGGCAGCTTTATCACCCAATTTCCGCTAGTCGAGACCGCCGGGGTTGGCGCTTCGGTCTAGGTGATGGGGCGCCGGCGTGGTGCAATGTCCCAATCCGCAAGCCAGATTAAGCCGCCGGGCAAGCCCACCAAGATCAGACAGAGCCCCACCAGAACCGAGATCGCCAGCGCCGCCTCGGCGGAGACCCCAAACGAACCGAGCGCAACGACCAGCGCCGCTTCCCGAACCCCCCACCCGGCGAGCGATACCGGCACCAGCTGAATAAATGTCACCGGCGGCACGATCATGATCCAGCTGCCGAGCGGGAGTGGGCTGCCGACGGCATCCCCGACAAACTTGAGGGCAAGGACCGAGAGGGCGATCGTGATCATAGAGAAGCCAAGAACGGCACCACACCGTCCGGGATCCGTATACAGGCGTCGGCTGGCTCGCGACAGTTCGGCAAATGGAGTCACCAGGCGAAGACGCAGAATCGGCTGGGGCAGGCGATCCAGTGAAACAAGTGCCACCAGCCCGAGCAGACCGATGACGAGCACGGCGAGTACGGTGCCGCGTTCCTGCGGGTTCGGCAGAATTTTCAACAAACTCGGCAGGCCCAACACATAAAGGACGAGCAGCACCAGGTAGCCGCAGGCGCGATCCAGTAGAATACTCCTAATCGCGGCGCCCAAGCCGATACCAACCCTGCTGCAACGCCAGGCGCGAACGGCATCGCCACCGACACCGGTCGGCAGGACCTGATTAAAGAAGACACCGACAAACACGATCTTCAACAAGGTGCTAGGACCTGGCGATTTTGTCTCGGCGGTAAGGATCACGTGCCAGCGGAAGGCCACAAGTAAATTGGCCAGCAATATGGCGCTGAGCGTCGCCCCTACGAGCGGCACGGAGGCGTGGCCGATAATCTCGACGGACCGACCGAGATCGACCCGCGTCACCAGAATCCACAACAGTACGACTGTGACGAGAAGCCGAACGCTGGCGGCGAGAATCCTAGTTATGGCCTTTGTCCGGTTTCGGTGCGAGACGGCAATTAATAATGGTTCACTACGCGTTGTCAAATGCTTGCACAGCAGCGATACTTCGGTGGTCTCCGTCAGTCGATTTGACGCTCATTCGAGCGCAGGCTGAGGCTTATAAGCCCTGTGGCAATGAACAGTGATCTACTATTAGACGCACAATATGCCAGGAGCGTGGCTATATCGGCGTCTGGGCACAAGTAGTTCGCCAGGGATTACCGGCTGTCCAGAGCTGTTGCCATCGCTATTTGTCGCGAGACCATCATTCCGAATTTGTTAGAGCTTATCCGGAAAGAAGTTGAGTTTCTGGTATCAGATGTGATTGGCTCCCGCGCGAACAACGATTCGTGGGGGAATGGATGGCATAAATGGCGGAGCATCGACGGGCGGCAGATCGATAGGCCCGCGCTGCCCGAGCGATCTGACGGACGGTGAACAGGTGTTGGTGTCACCTATGATGCGGCCTGCCAAGCGCGGCCGACCGGGGATGGTGACCTTGCACGCAGTGCTGAACGTGATCTTCGGCATGCTCTCGACCGGCTGCCGAGAGGCAGGCGTTGCCGAAGGACCTGCCGCCGAAATGCACAGTCTGGGACGACTTCTCGCTTTGGTAATGGGATGGTACCATCGAACGTTCTACGTCGCTGAGTGCGAACGCGTCGGGCGCGCGCCCAACCCGACGACTGCAATCATCGGTCGTCAGACGACAAAGGCGGCGCAAAGGGAGTCTACGCTTGACCCATCCGGCTACGATGCTGGGAAGAGGACGGTCGGCGCGAGCGCTACATCCTGACCGATATGCCCGGCCTGCCTGGCGTAATCGTCCATCCGGCCAATGTGCAGGACCGTGACGGTGCGGAGCCGCGGCTGCGGCAGGTGTGCCGGTTGTTTCCGTTCTCGAAAGTGTGATCGGCGATGCGGAGGCCAAGGCTCGAAGATGGACGCGGCGATGCCGCGGACGGGTCGGTGGGCATTGCAGATCGTCCGCCGCTGTGACCGACACCGCCTCGTCGTGCTGCCGAAGCAATGGATTGTCGAGCGTACCCTCGGCTGGATCAGCCGCAACCGCCGATTGGCTCACGACTTCGAGCGCCATGTCCGCTCCGCCGGCGCCTTCATCTGCCTCGCCATGATCCAACTTATGCTGCGCAGGCTCGCAAAGACACTCGGAATAGATTCAAACCTCCCGCCTCGGCCCTTATAGGGGACGGCTGTCGGAACACCAAATCAGATCAACCAGGACGGCTATTATTGTATATTTTTATAGGTTTCTGACAATGGAGAAACCCTGGCTCTCGGTAGTTGTTCCCTCCCATAATAGAGAACGTTGGCTCGGCGATGCACTTCAATCGCTAGTCGATCAGCACGATGAAGGCATCGAAGTAATCGCCATCGACGCGAGCGCGAGCGATGCTTGCTGGCGGATAATAAGCACTTTTTCGAGCAAACTGAACATCCGAGCCGAACGGCGTCTCGAACTCCAGTCCCAGACGGCAAAGATCAATTTTGGTGTGGAGCAGGCGCAGGCTGATCGAATTTGTATTCTGCACGACGACGATCTTTGGCTGGCAAACCGAAGTGCTGAGCTGAGGAAATGGATTGCCGTTGCGCCGGATGCCGTCATGCATCTGCATCCTTGCTACATCATAGACGAAACCGGAAAACGATTGGGGGTGTGGCGCTGTCCGTTGCCCGCCACCCCATCGCCAGTTTCGGCGAAAGTCTTTATTAAACGGCTACTCGTGCAAAATTTTATCGCCAGTCCGACCCCTACGATTCGACGTGACGCGTTTCTTAGCGTTGGCGGTATGGATAATCTATTATGGTATGCCCCAGACTGGGATCTATATTTAAAGATTGCCAGCTTGGGTAATATATATTATCATTCGATTCCCTTAACCTCTTATAGAATTCACAACAGCTCTGTCACTGTACTGGGGAGCAGAAACGTCTCAGATTTTCGACGGCAGCACGAGATGATCATTGATCGTCATATGACAAAACTCGATTGTGTTGCACAAAATAAAATTTTTCCAGTCGCGCGTGTGTCGATCAATGTCAACATCGCTCTTGCTGCAGCACTTCGCGGGCAATACAATTTTTTATTTAAAGCTTTTATCTCACTTCTGGCACTTGGACCGAGAGGGATGCAACAATACCTCGTTTTTTCCAGGATCATTGACCGGGTATTTCCTCGGTTGCGTGCACTTATCGCCAAGAGATTGGGTAAAACCCAACAAAGGGATGAAAACTCTTATAAGATTTTCTGCAAACGCTGATTCTCTAGCCTAAATGTCATTTCTCTTTTTCAGATTTTACAGCCCGTTTAGACCGATATTCCCCAGATTCTTTGCCATTGGGTGTGATTTTACGCCCCCGAGGCGCTGCGGCAAAACAATTTCGATCACAATCGGCCCGTTGGCAGGCAAAATGACCGAGCACTTCGGCTTGCAACGCAGGAATTCGCAGGTTTCCGGTCGTCAAGGCGCACCTCTGTCGTTGTGTCTTCCGCATCCTGGCCTGCTCTGCCGATTATGCTGGTGCGGACGGCGCTCGTAGCCGGGCAATCAGCGGTAGGATTTCTGCAAAAATCTCTCGCGGCACCGCCGCCGAAACATAATTGGAGTTTTGCCACCCGCAATGTGGGAGAGGGGTTATCCTTGCGCTCGGCGGCGATGAGCAGCAAAACTCTCCTCGGCGGTTTTGCGATCAACGGAGGGGAACATGCGCGTCGGATTCATCGGCCTTGGCATGATGGGCAAGGGCATGGCGGCCAATTTGCAGAAGGCCGGGCATGATCTTGTCGTGCACGATCTAAGCCGCGCCGCGGCCGAGCCGTTCCTGGCGAAAGGTGCGGTCTGGGCCAACTCGCCAAAGCAGGTCGCCGAGCAGACCGAGATCGTCTTCACCTCGCTGCCGGTGCCGGCCGATGTCGAGTCGGTGGCACTTGGCGCAAACGGACTGATCGAGGGCATGCGCCCCGACAGCGCGCTTTTCGACATGTCGACCAATTCGGTGGCGATGGTGCGCAAAATCCACGCCGCGTTCGCCGAGAAAAACCTCTACATGCTCGATGCGCCGGTCAGCGGCGGTCCCTCCGGTGCGGCCAGCGGCAGGATGGCGATCTGGGTCGGCGGCGATGAGCAGATCTTCAACCGGCACAAATCGGTGCTCGATGCCATGGGTGACCAGGCCGCCTATATCGGCCCGATCGGCGCCGGCTCGATCGCCAAGCTCGTGCACAACTGCACCAGCGCGGTTCTGGGCGCCGCCCTCGCCGAGGTCTTCACGATGGGCGTCAAGGCCGGGGTCGATCCGGTGGATTTGTGGGCGGCCGTGCGCCAGGGGGCGACCGGCCGGGTGCGCACCTTCGACCGGCTCGGCAGCAGGTTCCTGACCGGTCAGCACGACCCTGCCGATTTCGCGCTGCGCCTGTTGCACAAGGATGTCGGGCTCGCGGTCGGTCTCGGGCGCGAAGTCGGGGTGCCGATGCGCCTCGCCAACCTGGTGTATGAGGAACTGACCGAAGCGATGAACCGTGGCTGGGGCACCCGTAACAGCACGGTCGGCCAGTTATTGCAGGTTGAGCGCGCCGGCATCCCGCCGCTCGCCGCCGATCCGCAGCGCATCGCCGCGGTACTCGACGCCGACAAGCAGGACTAATCCGTTCCGCCAAGCGCCTTCTGATACGCGCTATGTGCGCGATCAAAAGGCGCGCGGCTGATGCCTAAAATTGCGCCATCAAACGTCGGGCATCTTCGGGTATCCGTTCCCTATGCATGGCGAACGCGCAACGACAGGCGATTTAGGGGTCGCCAAGGGCTCATGGAGCGAGCTCTTTCGCAACGGGCTGGGGTTGTATTCGGCGCTGGTGATCGGCGGCATCGCGATGAACGCAACCCAGATGTTGGTCATCGCGATCATCATGCCGACGATCGTTCGCGATATCGGCGGGGCGAGCTTTTATACCTGGGCGGCGATGCTCTACACGATCGGCTCGATCGTCGGCGGCGCCTCGACCGGCATGGTGTGGGGACGCCTCGGTGCGCGGTGCGCCTATACGCTCGGCGCCGGAGTATTCGCGCTCGGCACATTGTGCTGCGCGCTGGCGCCAAACATCGGCGCGCTGATTGCCGCACGCAGTGTGCAGGGATGGGCTGGCGGCCTCGTCTCGGGAAGCGGCATGGCGCTGATCACCAGCGTATTCGATTCACGCTTGCGAACCCGTATTATCGCGATCTCGCAAGGCACGTTCACCGCCTGTCATCTGAGCGGGCCGATTGTCGGCGGCATGTTCGCGGCGATGCATTGGTGGCGCGGCTCGTTCTGGATGATGGCGCCGCTGATGCTGGTCTTTGCCGGGCTCGCCTATTGCAAGATTCCCGACCGGCTGAGCCGCGAGGCTGGGTCCAGCCGTTTTGCCGGAGTGCCGTTTTTCCGCTTCGGAACCTTGGGCGCGGGCGTGCTGTGTGTCGCCGGCAGCGGATCAGTACCGGGGATCGCACCCCGCATCCTGCTGATCATGACAGCGGTGGCGTTGGTTGGCCTGACCTTCCGCCTCGATCGGCGGGCCGCCGATAATCTATTTCCGCGCGGCGCTCTATCGTTGAACATACCGATTGGGCTCGCGCTGTGGATCCTGGCATTGCACGGGATGACGCAGACCTCGGTGACTCTGTTCCTGCCCTTGCTGCTGCAGGTCGTGCATCAGGTGTCACCGCTTGTGATCAACTTTCTCAGCATCGTCATTTCGATCGGCTGGACCACCGGCACTTTTACCGTTTCAGGGTGGTCGGGAAAGCGTGAGCGCCTGGCGCTTGCAGCGGGACCGGTTCTTGCCGCGACCGGGCTCGCCTGCCTGACGGCGGCGGCTTTGCTGCCGGGGCTCGCGCTGATGACGGCCAGCGCCTTTGTGATGGGGATCGGCATCGGCATATACAATGTGCACCTCGTCGCCCGGGCGATGGACAGCGTCGCCGCCGACGAGCAGCGCACGACCGCGGCCGCGCTGGCCTCGGTCCGCTCGATCGGCACCGCTTTTGGCGCCGCGATCGCCGGCGTGGTCGCCAACATTGCCGGGCTCGGCGGTGCGACCGAACCGGCGGCGGTCGGCCATGCGGTCACCGCGGTGTACATGTTTTGCTGCATACCATTCGGGCTTGCTGCGCTGTTGATGTTCCGCTTTATCCGCGTCGCATTCGGCAACCCGGGGCCGGTGCCGGCGCTCGCCGGATTGGAGCGGCGTGCGCAATAAAGGCGCGAGCCGGTCAGCAGCCCGCGGGCTCACGGCCTGGTTCAGGGCTTATACTTGCCGGGGGCGAGTGATAACGACGATCCACAACTGGCCAAAATCTGCAACCTGGAATTGGGAGTCGCGGCTAAGGTTCAGTCTGCATGCATATCGGAGCGAATGCTGCAAACCTGAACCCGGAGACCGCCTCCCTTTCTGGGCATGGGGCCCATCAGGAGAACGACGCCATGTCTCAGCCGCGAGCCCTTGCCAACATCCGGGTCGTGGACTTCAGCTGGGTGCGGGCCGGTCCATGGGCCACGCGCTGGCTCGGCGCTCTTGGGGCCGATATCATAAAAATCGAGTGGCCGGAAAACGAGCGCGGCCGATTGCCGAGTACCACGACACCGCAGACTCTTGAAGTCAATCTGAACACCTCGGGAAACTTCGCCGACACCAACGTCAACAAAAAGAGCCTCAGTCTGAACGTCCGAACCGCCAAAGGCCTGGAAATCGTCAAGCGACTGATCGCGATTTCCGACCTGGTGATCGAGAATTTCAGCTCCCGCGTGCTGCAGAATTGGGGCCTTGGCTATCAGGAGCTGTGCAACATCAAACCGGATATCGTCTATGTGTCGATGTCGGGCTACGGCCACACGGGTCGGCACCATCATTACACGACTTTTGGCCCAGTCGCTCAGGCGGTATCGGGGCTGACCTATATCTCGGGCTTGCCCGACAAACCGCCGGCCGGCTGGGGCTGGTCGTATATGAATGATACCGGCGGCATGTACGGGGCAATGTGCGCCTTGACCGGCCTCTATCATCGCAACATGACCGGGCGCGGCCAGCACATCGACCTCTCGCAGATGGTGGCGAGCGTCCCGCTCGTTGGACCTGCGCTGTTGGATTATACGGTGAACGGACGCGGGACATTTCGGGCCGGCTATCCGCCGGGCAATCGTGCGCATTGGCCCGGTACGCCGCTTGTCAATAACTACCGCGGGCCGACGGTGGCGCCGCATAATGCCTATCGCACATCTCCCGGCGAGTACAATGACTGGTGCGTGATCGTCTGTCATTCCGACGATGAGTGGCAGCGACTGGTCGAGGTGATGGACGCTCCGTCCTGGGCGGCCTCGCCAAAATTCGCAACAGTCATTGGTCGCTTGCAGCACCAGCAGGAATTGGACGAGCAGATCGAAGCGTGGAGCATGACATTGGGGAAGTACGAGCTGACCGAGCGCTGCCAAGCCGCCGGAATTCGCGCGATGCCCGTACAGAGTGCTGAAGACCGGGTCGAGCATGACCCTCAGCTGCGCTACCGCGAAATGTACCTGCCGATCGAGCACCCGGCACTCGGCACCTACAAGGTCCAGAACGCCCCATTCAAACTGTCGGAAACACCGGCATCGAACCACCTGCCGAGCCCGCTGATCGGCCAGCACACGCAGGAGATCGTCGAAGGCTTGCTGGGATACAGCCACGAGGAGCTGCGCGCCGGCTTCGCCGACGGCACCTTCTGGCCGACAAAGCGGGCGCGCTTTCCCTATATGGAGGAGATGCTGCGGTGAATCCTCCCGAATCTCTGCCGGGCCCGCTCGCCGGCCTCAGAATCCTCGAACTCGTGGACGAAACCGGCCAATTCTGCGGCAAGCTGCTCGGCGATCTCGGGGCCGATGTGGTCAAGATCGAGCCGCCCGGCGGCGAGCACAGCCGGCGTATCGGGCCATTTCTCGACGACATCCCCGATCCGGAGAGAAGTCTGTCTTTTTGGTACTACAACACGTCCAAACGCGGCATTACGCTCAATCTCGAAACCACTGACGGCCGCCAGCTTTTCCTACGTCTGGCGATAGCGGCAGACGTTATTGTGGAAACCTTCCGGCCCGGCGTCCTGACGTCGCTAGGTCTCGGCTACGAGTCTCTGAGCAAGGAAAACCCGCGATTGATCATGTGCGCGCTGACCCCGTTTGGCCAGACCGGCCCGTGGCGGGACTATGCCTCCAGCGATCTGCTGCATATGGCAGCGGGCGGCCAAATGGCCTCCTGCGGATACGACGAAAGCGACGTACCAAATGCGCCGCCGATCGCACCCGGTGGCGGCAATGCGTGGCATATGGGCTGTCATTTTGCTTACATCGCGATCATGGCGGCTCTGGTCTCCCGGTCGGTTTCGGGCCAAGGGCAATATATCGATACATCGATCCACGAAGCCTGTGCGCTGACAACCGAGTCGGCGATCGCCAATTACATCTACCGGGGAGAGGTCTTGCGGCGCCAGACCGGTCGCCATCATGCCGCCGGCCCAACACCCCGAACCCAGTTCCGCGCCAAGGACGGCAATTACGTCTGCGCATTGGTGGCGGGTCGGCTGAACCCCAGATACATCGGGCAGCTGGCAGATCTGCTGGACAGCTATGGCATGGCGGGTGATCTGAAAGACGCCAAATACCAGGATCCGGCAGTCATAGCGGCCAATACATCTCACATTATCGATGATCTGGTCGCCAGCTTTATTGCCAGCCTGCCGGCCGAGGAGGTTTACCACGCAGCTCAGCAGCGCGGCTTTACCTGGGGTGCCGTGCGCGCTCCGGAGGTGCTTCTCGACGATCCGCACCTGCATGACCGCGGTTTCTGGAAAGAGGTCGAGCACCCGGAGCTCGGCCGCAGTTTCATCTATCCGGGCGAGGCGGCGATCTTTAATGGGTCGCCGTGGCGCATCTCCCGACGGGCACCGCTGATCGGCGAGCACAATACCGAAATCTTCTGCGACGAATTGGGGCTGTCTCGCGCAGAGCTGGCAGTTCTCATAGAAAACCGAGTAATCTGAAGGGCTGACCCGGAGCGCTGCCCGCTCAACCCCGGCACAAGCCGCCGACCTGCAGATACATGAATACGCTCGACCGACCATACCCTCGGATCGCGTTCATTTTCGGGATCAGCCGCGGGATCCAACTCATATGCGCATCGCTGCGAGTGGTGAAAGGGCCGGTGCCCGACACCCGGGTGCGCATGAGAGCGTCCCCGATCTGCTCACGTCGCGGCACAACCCGGTGTCCGCGGTGCCTCGGCGCTGCAACTTGTGAGAGTGGTCGCTCCGTCCGGTCAATCCGCTGTTGCTTTTGACGCGTTCGTGCCCGGCTTCGGGCCACGGCTGTCCGGTTGAACGATTGCGGCAACACAGGATCGAGCGGCGAGAGCCACGATGCAACTGCAAGTATGCTTTGCCCGGACTTGTTCCGGGCCATTTACGTCTTGGCCGCCGAGGTCACAAGGCCCAGGAGGACGTGGATGCCCACGGATCAAGTCCGTGGGCTGAAGGCCCACGGGTCCCGCCCGGCCAAGGGGATCTTTGATTCTTGTAGATCGTAGCAGACAACCGATCTCCCCCAACCGGACGGCCGTGGTTTTTTCGGGCCAAGCATTCACGAGCTACCCGTGAGGCTTTCCAATCCCACCACGTCGAAGCCGTCCGTCCCTCCGCGCCCGCTGAATTCCCATCGTACCGGGAATTAACCGGGAATTTGTCCAGCCTCATGGCAACTTTGCAAGTTATTTCAAATAATTGTGCGAAATCATCATGCCGATAACCGGGAATTCTTTTTCGCTTAACCGGGAATTGGTTTCGGATAATCGGGAAAACATCGAGCGCCATATCAAAATGTCTCTACCGGCCGAAATTCTGATCGGCGGCAGGTTACGACAGCTTTGTGGCGAAATCCGATCCCTGCCGCCGCCGCGACGTGCGCTGCTAATCGCTCAGTTCCACGCGCGGATGCAGGACTCGTGGCATGCAGCGTAACGGGTTTCGCTGCACTCAACCCGTCCTACCAGCTCACTATCGGTTCGAGCTCAAGCCCTGAAAAAACACCGCCCTCCCGCGGGCTTGACCCGCGGGTCCACGTCTTTACTGGCAACCGCTAGATCCGAAGACGATCCCGGTCTGCAATCCCGGCTGCCGCTTCTGTGCCGAAAACGGTCATTCCGGCCGGCCGATCTAAACGCAGTCGCCGTTCGTCGATCGCGCGATATAGGCCGCTCATAACCTAATACAGAAAGGCTTTTTTGAAGTGTTGTGTCAATTTTCGCTTGGCCATAATTAAGGATCACTGGGCGTTATCCGGTTTCTGTAGGCCATAATATTGAGTCCGAGCGGCAGAGCCTTTCACGGTACACAACGGCACCAGATAATCTAATGGGAACTCGGGTGCTTTGAGGGGACGTTTGTCCGAGCAGAAATGTTGATCCGCTGCCGCATCGCCGTGGAGCCGTAAGCATGTCGATAGTCAACCTCATTTTGGGTCGCCGATTGGCGAACCGCGAATATGTCGAGCGGAAGATCAACGCCTTCGAGGGTGTCCCGGCGATGGGGCTCGACGGCCTCGGGTCCTCGGCTTACGGCCCTGAAGCCGCGTTGACGATTCTGATCCCGCTCGGAGCCGCCGGTCTTGCTCATATCGGCACCGTCATGTTGCCGATTCTGGTACTTCTGGCCATCCTTTATGTTTCGTATCGCCAGACAATCCGGGCTTATCCGAGCAACGGCGGATCTTATACGGTATCGAAGGAAAATCTGGGCACCTACCCGAGCCTGCTGGCGGCGGCGGCGCTAATGATCGATTATGTTCTGAACGTGGCTGTAGGAATTTCTGCTGGAGTTGGCGCACTAATCTCGGCTCTGCCAGCCCTGCACGCCTATATTTTGCCGCTGTGTCTGTCTGTGCTCGTTCTCGTTACAATCGTAAATCTCAGAGGGACGTCGGATGCCGGACGAGCATGGGCACTACCCACCTACCTTTTTGTTGCGAGCTTTATGACTATACTCGCGATTGGCGTCTGCAAGGCCGCTATGGCGGGCGGTCAACCGGAGCCGGTCGTACATCCACCAGAGCTTCCCGCAGCGACAGAGGCGGTAAGTATCTGGTTACTGCTCCGCTCCTTCGCCGCTGGCTGTACTGCAATGACCGGTGTGGAAGCAGTCAGCAACGGTGTCAGCACCTTCAAAGAGCCCGTCGTCAAAAGAGCTCACCACACGCTTGGGACGATCTGTGCAATCCTTGGTATTCTGCTCGCCGGCATCGCGTATCTGACCCATGCTTATGGAATCGGCGCCATGGACCAGACGCAGCAGGGATATCAGAGCGTGCTTTCTCAGCTGGCCGGCGCCGTCGTGGGCCGTGGCATCTTTTATTACGTCGCAATTGGCAGCGTGCTCTGTATTCTCTGCCTCTCGGCTAATACGAGCTTTGTCGATTTTCCGCGGGTATGCCGTCTGGTTGCCCAGGACGATTTCCTGCCGCGCCCCTTTGCGGTGGTCGGACGCCGCTTGGTCTTCTCGGTCGGCATCGTCTTTCTTTGTGTCGCCTCTGGGATCCTGCTGATTGTGTTCGGCGGCATAACCGACCGGCTCATACCTCTGTTTGCGGTCGGCGCGTTTTTGACGTTCACGATGTCGCAGTTGGGCATGGTGGCGCATTGGCGGCGCGAGCTCGGGACGGCAAGCAACGCGCGCGAGCGCCACCAGCACCGCGCCAGCCTGGCGATCAATCTCATCGGCACCCTCATAACCGGCACTTCTCTGGCCATCATTATCATTGCGAAATTCATCGAGGGCGCATGGATCACGATCGTTGTGATCCCGTGCGTGATCCTTCTCCTGTTCGCGATCAAACGCTATTACCGCGAGCTCGATGCGCAGCTGCGCGAGGGCGGGCCCCTCGATCTTCGACGCATGGAGCCGCCAGTTGTGCTGGTCGTGACGGAAGGCTGGAACCGCCTGACGGATCGCGCGCTCAATTTTGCGCTTCGTTTGTCGCCGGACGTTGCGGCGGTCCACCTTACCGCGCTCGCCGGACCTGATGTAGACGAAAATAGACAGGAACTTCGCAGACAGTGGTCAAAGGACGTCGAACGGCCTGCTCAGGAAGCTGGTCTACGACCACCACAGCTCGTGTTATTGCAAGCGCCCTATCGACGAATACAGGCGCCTCTTCTGCAGCTCATCCAGGCTACCGAGAGAGGCCATCCTAACCGCCTGATAGCTATGCTGATACCGGAGGTCATCAAGGAACACTGGTGGCAATATTTGCTTCACACGCATCGTGCCCGGAGACTCCGTTCGGCGCTACTCCGATATGGCGGCTCGCACGTGATCGTGATCAATATTCCATGGTATGTTGAGGAGCCGCGCCTCGAAGCGGGTTTGGATGAAGCGGAAAAACGCGAGCCACTCGGCACCCAGCAAGAAGACCGATAACCCCACAGCACCGCTCAGGACGGGTGGCCGCGATAGCTGCTCGCCGCAACCTCACTTTTTGCTTTAGCACAGCTCTGCCTTGGACGTCGTCGCTGTCGTACTATTGCAAGCGTCGGGCCCACTCGCCGAAAATTCCTCCGCATTCGTCGATCGGCGATGTTTGGCCTCTTTGCGCCGGATAGGAGACTCTACCGGAACCCGTGCGCGGATTTCCACACGGCTAACGAAGGCTTTGCCCGGCCCAACGGCCGGGATGCCGTTCCGGAGCAAGCTGTCGTTCGGCAGACACGCCGAACACCAGCCCGAGTGCTGTCCACAACACCGCTTCGATGCCGAGCGAGGCGAGCCGAAAGCACCAAAGGGTGGTGGCCGAAAAATCGGCGGGCACCTCATTAACGGATGGCAGGATCACCATGCCGGCCGCGACTACAACCAGATAGGCGGCGCCCGCGAGCAGCGTACTGTTCCAATTACCAAGGCGACGGGCAAGTTGCCGCCTCATCGACACCGTCGCGATCGCGGCGAGCACCGAAAGGGTGATCATCGCGAAGTAGAGCCCCGTTCGCGATCCGATGGTCGCGGGGTCGCCGACTGAAGGCGGGTTGGCCGGGTATTTGACCTGCGGCACCAGGATGAGCGCCATGAAGCCGATAGCGGCGAGCACCGCTGCCGTGCCGCGCGGGCTGAGGTGTCCGATCCGCCCGTGCGCGTAGGCGAAGACCAGGGCGAAGATGCCGCCCAGCGCGCAACCGTAGACGACGATCCCTGTCGCCAATCCGATGTTGCTCTGAACCTCGCGGCTGACCAGCACTGGCTCGGGAGCCTCACCGAGCATCTGATGCCTTTGGTTCTCGTAGCCGATCGCCAAATCAACCTGTGGCTCGCCGACCACCCACGCAAAGCCGGAGGCGAGCATGCCGGCCAGCACACCAACCAGCATGCCCCTGACCAGGAGCGCCCGAACCAAGGGTTGGGCTTTCAGTGGCAGGGAAAGCCGAGTAGGTGCCGTCCGTCGTGGACGAATTCGTGGATATACATACCGGGAAAAATTGAAGTGGCCCCCTGCTCGGCGCCGACAAAATAAAGTGTGAGCAGGCACAGCAGTCCGGCAAATATCGCCCAGGGCAGAATTTCCCTGACCGGGATCGAGACCGGTTTGGCGGAAGGGGCAATGCTGCTGATTATCATGGGGCCTCCTCGGGATCGTGCGTCCCTGCGAGTCGAATGAGTCGGGTGCGGGTCTGACTTTACAGCGGCGCGACCGTGCTGGATTTGCACCAGCTTCCATGCCCGACCGCCTCAAGGATCGGCGTATCTCGACTTATTGTCAATGTGAATCGAATTCCGTGGGCATTCTCCCATCCGGCCTTCGAGGCACCGATTGGCAAGGCCCGATTTGGGGCACAACCCGTTATTCCCTTGCTAAAGCAATCGCCGCTCTGTACCGAGGTGAAGGGTCGAGTTAATCCTCGTGGTCTAGCGGGCTGGCGCCTGAGGCGGCGAGCGCGACGCCGCGGATGATGTTGCGAAAGGCCGCGTCGTAATTGACGCCGCTGATGCCCCATTGGTAATCCGCACCTTGCGAGCGCATCCGCCATATCCCGATCCATCCCGGCAGCGTCTCGCTCCAGTCGAGCCTACCCGTGACAATGGGCCCGCTAGCGCTCGCCAGCGGCAGCCGCTAGGGAATGACCCACACTCACACTCCAGGCGAGAAGCTGCGTATCGTTCGGGATGCGCAGCTTCATGCCGAACTGATTGGCGGCGGTGGCGAACGAGCCCGTTGCTCCGCGCCCGCCGAGATTTCGGCGCTCAATACATAGAGCGGCGGCTTTTCCGTCAGTGCCGAGCAGGATCGGCACCACGACGAGGCGCTTGCCGCGCACTGGTTTATCGCTGAATTGCGCCAACAGGATATCGATTTTGGCGGGAATGAAATAGATGGTGAGCTCGTGCGGCCGATCAGAGGTTCCCTGTTCGTCGTGCAGCGAGACGGCCGCCATCATGTCGACATGGTCAAAGCAGGCGATGAAACGATCCGCATGCACAGCGAGCTGCATAGGGCGCGGGTCATCCCTGAGCCGCGGGTCGCCCGACGACTTGGCGAGAACCTCGCGCAGAGTTTGGACAAAACTCCAAGGGCACTGGCGCATGTCGGTGCCGGTAACGGTCGCATCGGCCCGTACATCAGGCCGATGCGCGGGGGCATGAAGCTCCCGATCTGGGCGGCACAAGGCGCGACTCCAGATACTTCTGTTGGCAGACGGCGAAGCCGGACCCTGAGTGCCAGCATCAGCGGCGGTTGGTTGCGCCCGCGCGGCAGGCAGTGCCGCCGCGATCAGCAATTGCAGCAGCGGTGCAGCGTAGGCGGTCCTCGATCAGACGGCTGCGGTCACGCTCGCTGTTCAGGAAGGCGTCGTGAGGCTGGGGCAAGTATCGGAGTACGGTGGATCGATGCCATGCGTCCTTCGAGGCCTCGCTTCGCGAGGCGCCTCAGAGCTTGCCCGGCGCAGGCCGGAGATGACGCTCCTCTTTAATGTCATTAAAGGCTTACCTCATGGTGAGGAGCGTCCCCGCGAAGCGGGGGCGCGTCTCGAACCACGCACGGTGCCGATGCAACGTAGTTCTGCCCAGGCGGGCAGCTCACCATTTATTGCGCAATTCGCGCAGTTTCAAAAACACCGTCTTTGGATCGGGATTGTCGGGCAGATCGGGGAACGCCTCGCGCAGCCGACGGATCACCGTTGAGCTCGTCAGCCGGAAAAATGTGTTGATCTCGCGCTCCATCGCCAGCGTGGTGACGAGCGGCCGGTTGGTGTCCTGATGTTCGACCGTCGGCAGCAGCGACTTGGCCTTGCCGTTATCCGGCTCGCGATCAAGCGTAAAGCCGAGGTTGCGCGCAATGTAATCGTGCCCCGGATAGATCAGTGTTTCCTCCGGCAATTTGGACAGCTGGTTGACGAAGGTATTGTAAAGCTCGTTTGGATGACCGCCATTGTGGCAATTGCCGGCCCCGGCATTGAACAAGGTGTCGCCGCAGAACAAAGCCGGCTTGTCGGTGCGCGACATGATGCAGATATGCGACATCGTGTGGCCGGGGGTATCGAGGCATTCGAGTTCGACAGTTTTGCCGACCCTGATTACGTCCCCGGCCCGCAAGCCCTGGTTCATTTCCGGGATCTTGTCCTTGGCGTTGACATGGGCCAGCACCTTGGCGCCGGTCGCCGCGACCATCTCGGCGTTGCCGCCGGTGTGGTCACGATGCTCATGCGTGTTGAGGATCTGGGTAATCGCCCAGCCCCTGTTCTTGGCGGCGTTGAGACACTTTTCGTAATCGAGCGGATCGACGGCCAATGCCTCGCCGGCCTCGGGGCAGGCGATCAGATAGTTGAAATTGCGGCCGGAATTCGCGGTCCAGATCTGTTCGACGAGCATCTTGGCCTCCGATGTTGAGCCAATCGGGATGAAGAGCGGCGCCATGCGCCTTCCCAACCGCTTCTATTGCGCGCAGCCCGCCTTGTCCACCGGTGCGCCGGCCGACCGCATCGAGACCGAACGCTCGGCCATCATCGCCGCCGCAAACACCCCGATGGCTGAGGGGATATCACCGATCGGAGCGCTGCGCCGTTTACCGCAAGCTGCACCCCCAGCGCTCCTCCATCCCGTCGCGCTGTATGGCAGCCGGCGCGAGCGGATCGCACTTGCCGCAGCCTTCCCCGCAATCGAAATCGAGGCGGCCGAGGCAATCGCGGTCTGGTTGGCTTCGCGCTACCGGCGCGCAGCCTTGCAAGAGGCCGCGGCGCGTGGGCTCCCGGCGCTGTTACTCAACTCAGGGTTGTTGCGCGGACCGCCGGGTTGGGGCCGGCCCCCGCCGGTGTTGAGCATCACGGCAACCATCATCGGCCCGGTCTCGGCTCTCGACAATGTCAGCCCGGATCGGGTGTTGATGTCACCCGTGTGCGAAGACCCGATGCTGCTCGACCGTGCCGCTGCAGCGCGGCGCGCGCTTACCGGAAGTCGGGTTGGTGGAGCATGGTGGAACGCCGGCGTGCTGCCGGAGAGTGACGGGCTGGTGTT
Source organism: Alphaproteobacteria bacterium (assembly GCA_019238055.1). Taxonomy (GTDB): domain Bacteria; phylum Pseudomonadota; class Alphaproteobacteria; order ATCC43930; family CGMCC-115725; genus AP-15. The sequence goes on along the minus strand of JAFAOB010000055.1, from coordinate 4,527 downwards.
TATCGTCGCTGACAAACCCGATGCGCCGTCTTCGGCCGAGCTGGTCGAAGAAATGTTGGCGACTGCAACCTCGGAATACGATGCCCAAAAAATCGTGCTGCTCAATTCGTCCGGCGTTTGCCCGCGAGCCGTGCTGAGCGCTACCGCAGTGCTTGGCTGTGCGATTGTCGATCGACCGGTTGATCCATGGGCTGTGATCGAGCGTGCCGACTGCATCTACGCGGCCGGCGGCGAGATCGGATGGCTCGCCTTGCTCGCCGGCCGCCGGGTTCGCTGCTTTGGAGATGCCTTTTACGCGGGATGGGGGGTGACCGATGACGCGCCGGGCGTTCCGCAAAAACCGTTCCAGCGCAGTGTCGACCAGATTTTTGCCGCCGCCTGCCTGCTCGCAACCCGCTGCATCGATCCGTTCAGCCAACGCCTTGCCGCATTCGAACACATTGTGGCGCTGCTCGCCGAATGGCGGCGGATTGAGGCCGTCAACCGCGAGATCGCCGTCTGTCTTGGCATGTCTTGGTGGAAGCGGCGATGGATTGGGGATTTCCTGCGCTCCGCCGCCGGACCGCCGCGTCGCCGGTGCATCGTGCGTTCGGCGCTCGCTGTCGCTGCCGCCCGGCCGGGCAGCGCCATCGCCGTATGGGCCTCGCGGCTGTCCCCCGGGCTCGCGGCCCTGGCTGGGCGTCAACGCACCCCCCTGATCACCGTCGAGGACGGGTTTCTCCGCTCGGTTGGACTAGGATCGGATTTTGTGCCGGCGGCATCGCTGGCGCTCGACGCGAGCGGCAGTCATTGCGATCCATGGGTTTGCAGCGACCTCGAGCGGTTGTTGCGTAACACTGAATTCGATGACGAGCTTTTGGCGCGCGCCCATAACCTTATCGCCCGCCTCGTCGATCAGGGCATCACCAAATACGACGTGGCGACACCAAGCGGCTCCCCGCGCCGAGGCGCGGCCGCCCTGACCGCGGGCCGACGCCGCATTCTGGTACCGGGGCAGGTCGAGGATGATTTATCGGTCCGGCTCGGCGGCGAGGGCATCAGCAGCAATCTCGATTTTCTCGCGCGCGTGCGCGCCGCCAATCCCGATGCGATTGTGCTGTATAAGCCGCATCCCGACGTCGAGGCAGGCCATCGTCGGGGCGCAGTTCGCGGGAATGTGGCAGCTCGCTTTGCCGATGCCGTGATCGATTATCCGATCGTAACGATCCTCGCCGAAATCGACGAAGTGCACGTCCTGACCTCGCTGACCGGCTTCGAAGCGTTGCTGCGAGGCCTAAAGGTTGTGGTTTATGGCCGACCATTTTACGCCGGCTGGGGGCTGACCGAGGATGTGACCGCAATCGATCGCGGCCGTCGCCTCAGTCTTGTGGAACTCGTCGCCGGCGCGCTCATTCTCTATCCGCGCTATCTCGATCCGGTGACCCGGCTCCCCTGTACGCCCGAGCTGCTGGTCGAGCGGATGGCGGATCCGCAATTGTGGCGGGTCGGCGCGCTCGTGGTTGCGCGCCGCTGGCAGGGTGTTCTCGCTCGCCGATGGGCCAGGATTGCTTCCGGCCCCACCGTCCGACTGAGTCCCCCGCCCGGTACTGTCGCGGCCGAGCGGCCGTTTCTCTTTTGATGCGTCGCCCATTTGGGATTGCTCCGGGATCTTGGGCTTCAAATGCGCTCACCCTTTCGCGCCATCATCATTACCGGAGCGTCGAGCGGGCTCGGCGCTGCTTTGGCCAAAGCTTATGCCGCGCCACAGACGGTTCTCGGTCTGCTCGGACGGGATCGGCAGCGGCTCGCCGATACCGCCAGGGCGTGCGAGGCCCAGGGGGCCGAGACCAGGACAGCGACGATCGAGGTCGAGGATGCGGCCGCGATGACGAGCTGGCTGATGGAGTTCGATCGCGCTCATCCTGTCGATTTGCTCGTTGCCAACGCCGGCACCTCCGCCGGGCCGGAACCGGAAAGCCCGTCCGAAGGCGTCGAAACCGCTGCGCGTCAGATCCGGGTCAATCTGATCGGCACGATCAACACGGTCGAACCGCTGTTGCCGGCGCTGTGCGCGCGCAGGCATGGCCGGGTTGCGATCATTGCCTCGATTGCCGCCTTTCGCGGCTTGCCCGACAGCCCCGGTTATTGTGCGAGTAAGGCCGGACTGCGTGCCTATGCCGAAGCTCTGCGGCCACGGCTCGCACGCTTCGGTGTCGGAATGACCATTGTTTGCCCCGGTTTTTTCGACTCGCCGATGACCAACCGCTTTGATGGACCGACACCGTTCGTCATCAGCGCCGAAACCGCTGCCCGTGTCGTCAAACGCGGCCTCGATCGCGGACGGCGCCGCGTTGCCTTTCCGTGGCCGCTGGTCTTTGGTCTTAAATTCTGCGACGTCGCCCCCGCGTTCATCGGTGATGCGATCCTGCGCCATTATCGCTTTCACATTCGGCCCGGTTGGAGCGAATGACCGGGGCAGCGCTCAGTCTTTCGGCCGGTGCCGCGGCCGCCGCTGCGGCTTGGCTGATCCCGCGCCGTGTTGCCGGCGCGCGAATGGCAGTCCCGCCCTCCATCCTGTTGGATCTGATGCCGGTGGTGCTGACAGCGGGTTTGCTGCTGATCATTTCCGCTCGGCCACTGTTCAGCGGTGCGGTGGTATTGGCGCTGGGCGGCGGGTTTGCGTTTGCCGATCGCACCAAGCGCCGCGTTTTGCGCGAGCCCGTGGTTTTTTCCGATATGTCCGAATTCGGGCATCTCTTCACCCAGCCGCATCTATACCTGCCATTTGCCGGACCGGCACTTGTCATCGGCGGCGCGCTCGCGGCGATCGGGACGGCTCTTGGGTTGTTGGCCTTTACCACGCCCTTATGGCAGCCGGCCCCGGCGCCGATCCTGATTGTTTTGCTGATCGCTCACATAGCCGGATGGCTGCTGTCGCGGGAGCCGCTGCTCAGCCTTACTGCCATATGGTTGAGGCGTCTGCGGCCGATCGGCGATCCGGTGGTAGATGCGGCACGCCTCGGGCCATTTTGCGTGCTGCTCGTCTACGGCATCATCGCTCGCGCCGAGCGCGCCGGTCGCCGCACTCCGTTTCATCCTCTCCCGGCTCCGATGCTGCGTGATCGCCGAGCGGCAATGCCGGTCGTGCTTGTCCAATGCGAGTCGTTTTTCGATGCGCGCCGAATTTCGCCGAGCATGCCGAAAGACCTATTGCCAGGGTTCGAGGCCTGCCTGCGGCGGGGCGCCACGTTTGGGCGCCTCGAGACGGCCGCTTGGGGCGCCAACACAATGCGCACCGAATTTGCGGTGCTGACCGGCATCGCCGAAGAGCGGCTGGGTTACGACCGCTTCAACCCGTATCATGCCTTCGCGCGAGCCCCGATTGCGTCATTGGCCTCGCAGCTGCGGGCCGAGGGCTATCGCACGCTGTGCTTGCATCCGTTCGACCGCCGCTTTTTTCGCCGGGACCTGACGATGCGGGCACTGGGCTTTGACGCGTTTCTCGGGCGCGAGACGCTTGGCGGATCGCGCCGACCGCCCTATCGATCCGACCCCGACCTCGCCCGGCAAGTGCTGACCATCCTCGATGCAGAGGGACCGCGCACCTTCATCTTTGTGATCACGATGGGCAATCACGGTCCATGGCCGGAGGATGAAAGCCAAATCGATCCGGAGCTGCGCCGGCTTTTCGGCCTCGGGGACTTCCCGCAAGGCGGCGCATTGCTGCATTATCTGACTGGGCTCACCCACTCGGACGAAATGCTCGGCATCCTGCTCGAAGAACTCGGAGCACGCCGGGACAACGCCGTACTCGGGTTTTACGGCGACCATCTGCCCAGCCTGCCGGACGCCTTCGAGCACCTCGGTTTCGACGACTGGGCCAGTGATTACATATTGGTCGACGGCACCGTCTCTCGCCCGCGCCGGCTCGACCTGGCGGCGCATATGCTGCCGCGGCTGATCCTTGACCGACTCCGAATCAGGAACCTTCTCGGCCGATCCAGTAGAGCACCAGTCCTTACGCGATAGCTGATCGGCTTTGGCCATACGTTTCCGTTGACCGAGGTACGGCGAGGCTTATCACACCCAATGCAGATACGAAGGACGAGGCGTCGATAACGACGATCAACCTGGCCGTTCTGCCCGCCATTTGTTGAGTTCGGCATCGATCTCTTCGTCCGTTAGGCCGTGCGTGCGCGCTTCGTGCTTGGCCTCAGCGATCGCCTCCGCAAGGACATCGCAGACACGCGCCCCTTTTAGCAGACTGCTCAGGTAGCGACCGACTGCTTCGCGACGGGCTGGGCTCTCAAGCGCCTTGGCGGCCTCGGCGTCGACCGGGATCATCACGTCAACAGTGTCGTTCATGCGAGCCTCTCCGGCCGCGGATATAACAGGATCGGATCGGCCAAGCGGCGGAACGCGGCCTCTACTTCGTCATCCGTGGCAAACTCGCGTCGCTTTGCCTGCGCGAGCCCTTCGAGCACTGCGGTCAAATGGGCCGGATCGATCGGTTCGGCCTCTACCTCACTCCCTGCCAAGTGAAGAATA
>JAFAOB010000113.1 GCA_019238055.1 Alphaproteobacteria bacterium | reverse complement strand
ACCATGAACATATTGCTGCGGTCACCCATCGCGACAACAATTTGCGAGCCGCGGTCATCCATGTTCTGGCCGATGCTGCGGTCTCGGTTCTGGTCATTGTCGGGTTGCTGTTGGCCCGCACCTTCGGGTGGCTCTGGATAGACCCGTTGGCCGGAATAGTTGGGGCTTGCGTTATCGCAAGCTGGTCGTATGGCCTGATCCGGGACACCGGAGCGATCCTGCTCGACATCAATCCCGATCGCCACATGGCAGACCATTTGCGTCGCACGATTGAGACGGAGGGCGATCAACTTGCCGACCTCCATCTGTGGCGACTTGGGCCCGGACACCTTGGGGCAATTATTTCCGTGATCACGACACAGATGCGTGACGCAGCCTACTATCGCGCGAAGCTCGCGGGCTTCCGCTCCTTGTCACACGTGACGATCCAAGTCGATCGAACGACGATCTGAAATCTGGTACCGGCCTGCAAGGGATCACGGGCGACAAGGGCACAGGTCAAGACACTGGAATAATGCCTTACGGCCTGTTAGAGTCTCACCCGTCCATTGGGGAGTAGCCGCCCGCGAGCGATGCGGGGTTTGCGTCAACACACTTGGCCTCGGCCATGGCGCAGACGACCGGCAGGTTTGGCGAGACCTTTGGCATCGGTTCTCTGTGGCCGGGTCGGGCGGCGGAGGCCGTGCCAAAGTGCATCTCCCGCCCGACCCGGATCGCATCTCTGTGGAAGCATTCCTCGTTTCGACCCTGGTCGTCGGCCTCGCCGAAATCGGCGACAAGACACAAATTCTCTCGCTGATGCTCGCCGCGCGCTTCCAGCGGCCTGTGCCCATCATTTTTGGGATCCTCTTCGCGACGCTGGCCAACCACGCGGCGGCCGGCCTTGCCGGGACGCTTTTCGGAAGCTGGTTGGCCGGACCAGCCATGCGCTGGATCCTCGGGCTGTCGTTTCTGAGTGTCGCGGTATGGGCGCTATTCCCCGACAAGTTCGAGGGAGACGATAAGACGATCACCCGCTCGGCCGCATTCACGACGACCCTGATCGCGTTTTTTTGCGCCGAGATCGGCGACAAAACGCAGATTGCGACGATCGGCCTTGCCGCGCGGTTTGAGAATTTCTGCCCCGTCGTGATCGGCACGACCTTGGGGATGATGCTGGCCAACATCCCGGCCGCCGTGATCGGCGACAAGCTCGCGGGCAATCTGCCTGCCAAAGCGATCCGCCGCGTTGCTGCCGGGGTGTTTGCGGTTCTTGGGATCCTGACCCTGAGCGGAGCGCGATTGTAACGCTTTGCGAGCGGTTATTTGCGTTCGCCGCTGCGCGCCGCGAATTGCGTGAACCACTGCTGGAATTGCTCGAAACCCTTTATTGCCGTCGGCAGCCAGGCGTCGATCATCGCTTTCGCGTCCATCGCCTTGATGTTGGCGCTGATCCGTTCCTGTACTTCCTTCAGCAGTGATTCCTGCATCGGCTGCACATCGGGGAGGCCGAGAAAGCGGCGCGCTTCCTCGGCAGTGCAGTCGACATCGAGCTTGATCTTCATTGCGGTATTCCTCGTTCGGCGATTCCACAGGCGGGACAATCCGGCCGGTCTCGTGTACGCTCACCTTATCATGGCTGTCGATATCCCGTTCTTGCGCGAATTCTCGTTTGAATATGGCCGGCTTGAACCGGTGGCACCCGGCATCCGGAGGATCATCGCCCGCAATCCGAGCCCATTCACCTTCAAGGGCACGGGCACTTATGTAATCGGGGAGGGTGAGGTCGCGGTGATCGACCCCGGCCCGGACCTTGACGAGCATGTTGCGGCGTTGCTGGCGGGGCTTGCCGGCGAAGCGGTGACCCACATCCTGATTACCCACACTCATCGCGATCACTCGCCGGCGGCGAAGGCGCTGAAGGCGGCAACCGGGGCCGCGACCTACGGTTTTGGCCCGCATGCCGGGGGGCGGCGAGGCGAGGCCGGCATCGAGGAAGGTGGCGACTGGGATTTTGTCCCCGATGTGGCGGTGCAGGATGGCGACGAGATCGCTGGCAAAGGCTGGCGTTTTGAGGCCGTACACACACCGGGCCACACCTCGAACCATCTGTGCTTTGCCCTGCCCGAGCGCGGCATTCTGTTCAGCGGCGATCACGTCATGGGCTGGTCGACCAGCGTCATCGCCCCGCCGGACGGTGATATGAGCGCCTATATGGCTTCGCTCGGCAAATTGCTCGGCCGCTCCGAGGGGGTTTATTGGCCGACGCACGGCCCGGCGATCACTGCACCCCAGCCGCATGTGCGCGCCTTTATCGCCCATCGCCGCGAGCGCGAGGCGGGCATTCTCGCTTGCCTCGCGGTCGGCCCGCAACATATCGAGGCGATCGTCGACAGGCTTTACATCGGGCTTGGTCCCGGTCTGCATCGTGCCGCTGGACGATCCGTGCAGGCCCATCTCCTGGACCTCATCGCGCGCGGCCTGGTTGCGGCCGACGGCCCACCGACGACCGACGCGCTCTATCACCGCCAGACGCGCTGAGCGATCTCGTAACGCTTTCATAAGCCGCTGCTTTGCCAGCGGCGAGGTATCCGGCTGTTGCTGTCGTTGGATTGCGGCGGTTTGTTGCTGCAGCGCGCATGTAACAGCAGTGGAAGCCCGCCCAACGCTGTCCGAGGCCGCTCAAGCCTATGCCGGCGAGTTTAGTTAGCGACGTGCACTCACGCGTCATGCGCTTCGCTGCTCTGTGCACTTGGCGCGCTGTGAAACCGGATTTCCAACTTAATTAACGTCCATTTGGATCATATTACGGCAGATAAAACACCGTGAAATCAATTAATTATCATCTATTGTGGCAAGTATGACACGCCGAGACGAAAATAACACAAACGTCATTGACCCGTCGCAAATCGTGGATAGCCTGTCAGCTGCTTCTCAACCTCGGGGGGAGGAACATGCGCAGGTATCTGTCAACAGCTCCGAAAATCAGTTTCGTAGCGGGTGGTATGCTGCTTGTCGGCGCCGCGGGAGCACGCGCCGACGAATTGGCCGATCTTCGCGCCAGCCAAGCAGCGCTGAGCGCGCAGCAAACAACGCTCGATCAGCAACAAGAATTGCTCAAGGCGCGGATCGATCAACTGGCGCAAGCGGCCGGTCCAAACCCGGGCGGTGGCGTTGGTCCGATTGGCACACAGGCGGTTCCGGGGGCGCCGCTCGCTGGCAGTTTTGCGCGCTCGTTTCTGATCCCCGGCACCGAGACCTCGATCCGGGTCGGCGGCTTTATCGATGAATCGCTGGTTTATTTCCTGCAGGGCGGCCCGGCCAACGGTGTGCCCAGCATGACGATCGCGATCGACGGCAATCTTGAGACCTTGCCGCTCCACACCGGCGGCAGGGTTGTGCCGGGTTATCCGTCGGCCGGAAACCTGGTTCCGGCCCAAACCGGCACGGCTCGAGGAAACTCGATATTCTTCGAGACCCCGCAGCAGACGCGGCTCAATTTCGAGACGCAAACGCCGACTGAATTTGGCGTGGCCCAGACCTTTATCGAACTGGATTTCAAGGGCACAAACAATTTCAGCGCGACCGGAGAGAACGGGTTGTCGAGTGTCAATGACGCGCTGATCCCACGCATGCGTTATGCCTTTGGCACGCTCGGGGGCTTTCTTGCCGGTCAGGCCAACTCCAACTTTCGCGATGCCGCAGCCGAGCCCGAAGTGTTCACCGACGACGGCGTGGCGGGGATCGCCGGCCCGCAACGCATCCCGCAAGTTCGCTATACCTATCAGGGGCCTTGGGGTACCGCGTGGTCGGTCTCGGCAGAGCAGCCGACCACCGATATCGTGACACCCGCCGGCAAGGTGGCCACTGATACGACAAACCAAGTGGTCAACACCAATACTGGCCTCGTCCCCGCAACCAATAACGTGATCGGCACCGGCACTTGCGTTGCCAACGGACTTGCGGTCACCAATGCCGCGGGCTGCACCTTGGCGACACTCCCCACCAAATCCTCGGCGCCGGATCTGACCTTTGCGTCATACTGGGCGCAACCGTGGGGGCATGTCGATTTCCGCGGCGTGATCCGCCCGACCTTGACCATCGATGACGGGAGATACGTCAATCAGACCTATGTCGGCTATGGCGGCGGCCTTTCCGGCGATATCAAGCCCGGCTGGGGCAAGGACGACTTTCAATGGCAGTTTACCGTCGGCAATGGCCTCGGCCGCTATCTGTCATCGGCGACCGGTGCGGCATTGGCCACCAACTATCTGGTTACGCCGACCTCACCGGCAGCGGCGGCTGCGGTCCTGGTAAAACCGATCATGGAGGCTGGCGGCGCGGTCGGCTATCAGCATTGGTGGCTCGCCAATATGCGCTCGAATATCGCCTACGGTTATTGGCAAGCCAATCCGTCCTCGCAGCTGATTGGCCCGGTGCAATCGACCATTTCGAACAATCGATTGCAGACGGTTAATGCAAACCTGATCTGGAGCCCGGTCGCGTTTATCGACACCGGCGTCGAATACATGTGGGGCCAGCGGCGGGTTGTCGCCAACATTACCGGACAGGAGCAAGTCTTAATTGGCAAATTCCGCGTCAAGTTTTAGCTGCTTGCCGGATACATGCTGCGAATGGGCCGGCCACGGTTTAGTCGTGCGACCGGCTCGGCGGCGCGCCAAGCCTGTGTCTTAAAGCCCCTATTCATTTCGTCGGGAACACCGAGTAGCCTTGGCTCCTGGAGATGGCGAGAGGGCA
>JAFAOB010000125.1 GCA_019238055.1 Alphaproteobacteria bacterium | reverse complement strand
GGAGCGCAGCAATGCTTGGGTGCTCGAAAACCGGCGCCTCACGCTGCGCTACGACCGGCTCGGCTTCATCGTTCAGTCCCTACTCCAGACTGCCTGCATATTCCTGGTTGCAGGCAAGCTCGCTCGGGAATTCTGAAAACCGCCTCTTAGTGATCGATAATACCCTGTGGCCAGGCTTTCTAGAGGCGGAGGCGTACAAGGCTCGCAAGCGTGCTGACCGCGCGAGTTATTCTTGGGACAATCTGATAGAGTACATCAGCAAGGATTTGATCGCAAATGACCTCTTGTATGCTCAACCGCCGTTCGAAGGGGAAAGAGTGCTCCGCATTCTTGCGCGCGAGTGTAGATTCTATCGTCGTTTACTTGCCGAGAATCTTATAGAAGTACTTCTGGGAGGCAACGTTCGCTCCCGCATGTTTCAGTCTCTGTCAGGGGTCGTTTATGTTTTCCTGGCGGTAGAGCGTACCATAGATTATCAGCTCCGTATTGCAGAATTAGCCGCGCGATGCTTAGTAGCGCGATCGCGGCATCCAAACGCTTCCACTGTTGTCGGAATAGTGTCCGGACGCGCCGATGATGGTGAAAAAGGGCTCTCCTTCGGTCTTTGTCTGATAGACAAGCCGGAATGGTCTCTTGAAGACGAGGCAGAGGCAAACTGGTTAAGCGAAAATTTAGGATATTTCCGATCTCCGATTACGTCCACACGACACTGGGACGAATATCCTGTGGTTCCGGCGAACAATGAGAGAATATGATAGTAATTCTACCCGTTCGCAAGGTAAATGGCAGAGATCGGAGCTCTAGTGCGGCCACGCTTAACTAATTACGGCAGCGTCTCGGCGCGGGTATAGCGGCGCCAGGCGCTCATCTGAATTTGCGAGGTGCGGCAATGGACGACGACCGGGCGCGTCTTGACCGCAAAGGCGCGGGCGATGCCGTCGGCGACCTCGCTCTCGCGCTCGATTGTGATACCTTCGGCGCCGAACGAGCGGGCCCATTGCGCGAAGTCGGGGTTGGTCAGCCTGACACCTTCCATCAGCGGCCGCTCGGGATAGCGGACATAGGAGTGCATGCCGATCGTGCCGTACATGCCGTTATCCGAGATGATCAGGATCGGGGCGGCGCCATATTGCACGGCCGTCGCAATCTCGTTTCCCATCATCAACGCCCCGCCGTCGCCGACAAAGGCCACAACCTGGGTATTGGGCCGGCGCAATGCCGCCGCCACCGCCATCGGCATGCCCGAGCCCATCGCTCCGACAACCGAGGCCAGAAACACCTGTCCCTGCCTGAAGCCGATATAGCGATGGACAAAGCTGGCGAAATTGCCGGCGTCGGTCGTCACAGTGGCGTCGGGGGCGAGATGCTTGTCGACCTCACAGACGATCGCGGCGAAATTGACCCCGTCCGAGGTCGGCTCCCATTCCTTGGCCAATAGCCGGCGGTGAATGGCGTTGAGCCCGGCGACCCAGCCGCGCCGCTTTTGTGCATCGCTCGGCACGCTGCGACGCAGCAAGCCACGGATGACCTCGTATGGGTTGCACGGCAGGCCGAGATCGGGCCGCCAGACGCGGCCGACCTCATTGGGGTCGGGCCAAACATGGACGAACGGCAGCTGCGGTTTGGGCGCGGTCGGAAAGCTATAGGACTGGCTGACCGAGTCGGTCATCCGTTCGCCCAATGCCAGCATCAGGTCGGCGCGCTTCATCTCGGCCAAGAGATCGGGCGGCACCCGAATTCCCATATAGCCGCCGTAATTCGGGTGGTTCGCGTCGAACAATTGCGGCCGGCGATGGGTCGGGCTGATCGGCAATACCCATTGCTCGGCAAAGCGGTTCAAATCGGCAAAGACGCCATTATCGCGCACCGCATCCGCCAACAGCGCGCCGCCGACCAGGACCAGCGGCCGCTCAGCAGCTTCGAGCATGACCGCGAGCCGGTCGAGATCGTTGGGCCTGGATGCGGCGACGACACGCGGGCGCGCCGGGTCGACAGCAGCATCGGTTTCGGCATCGAACAAATCTTCGGGCAGGATCACCGCGACCGGTCCCGGGGTGCCGCTTTCAGCGAGGTGAAAGGCGCGGGCGATCGCCTCTGACGCCTGTTCCGGCTCGAGCACTTCGATGACCTGTTTGGTGACGTCCGACAACAGCCGTGAGTAATTCTGCTCTTGCAGCGCGAGCCGACCGAAGTCTTTGCGTTCGACCTGGCCAACCAGCATCACCACCGGGGTCGCATCATGATAAGCCGAATGCAACGCGACCATCGCATTTGACAGTCCCGGCCCGCGCGATACCATCGCGACCCCGGCGCGGTCGCGCAAGCGGCCATCCGCCACCGCCATGTAACCGGCGCCGCCTTCGTGACGGCAGACCACGACGCGGATCGAATTCTTTTCGATCAAGGCGCTGGTCAGGCCGACATAGCTTTCTCCGGGAACGCAATAAACCTGATCGACATCGTGGGCTTCGAGGCTCTCGGCCAACAGGCGGGCGACAGTCTGGGTCATCGGCGGCGCTCCTTCGCGGCATGGCTTGAACACGCATAGCGAAAACGATGCAACCTCGAAAGGGGTGAGGTGCCGATGACGCGGTTGACCCAACGCGCTAACATTCCCCTGCACATGGCAGGATGGGCGAGGGAGGAGCAGATGCCGGGTCAGGAAATCTTTGAGGCCGATTTCATCGTTATTGGTGCCGGGTCGGCGGGGTGTGCGGTCGCGGCCCGGCTCAGCGAAGACCCGGCAACCCGGGTGCTCCTCCTCGAGGCCGGCGGCGAGGACAAGAACCGCTGGATTCACATTCCGCTCGGCTTTGGCAAGACCTTTGCCGACCCGACTGTCAACTGGTGCTACGAGACCGAGCCCGATCCGGGGGCCGGCGACCGCCGCGTGTTCTGGCCGCGCGGCAAAGTCCTTGGTGGCTCTTCATCGATCAACGGCATGGTCTATATCCGCGGCCAGGCCGAGGATTTCGATCATTGGCGCCAGCTCGGCAATACCGGCTGGTCGTTTGACGACGTATTGCCATATTTCAAGCGCTCAGAACACCAGACGCGCGGCGCCGACGGCTGTCACGGCACCGGCGGGCCGCTCTGCGTTTCCGATGTCGCCGACCGCCATCCGATCTGCGAGGGGTTTATCGATGCCGCGATGTCATTGGGTTTTCCGCGCAATGACGATTTCAACGGCGCCAGTCAGGACGGTGTCGGCTATCACCAGACGACAACGCGCAATGGCAAGCGCTGCTCGACCGCAGTCGGCTATTTGCGCCCGGCGCTGAAACGCCGCAATCTGCGCGTTTTGACCGATGCTCTCACGGAGAAGATCACTTTTGATGGGCGGCGGGCGACTGGCGTCGTCTTTCGGCTGAATGGTGCGAGGTGCACAGCGCGTGCGGCAAGCGAAGTGATTCTGTGCGGTGGTGCGGTCAATTCGCCGCAATTGTTGATGCTCTCGGGAATTGGCCCGGCTGCCCATCTGGCGGGACACGGTATTCCGGTCGTGCATGATCTGCGCGGTGTTGGGCAAAGCCTTCAGGATCACTACTCGGCCGCGCTCAAATTCAAATGCGCATTGCCGATCACGGTCAATGACGTGATGCTGAGCAATCTGAAGAAACTGAAGGCCGGGCTCGATTACTACGCGTTCAAGAAGGGGCCGCTGGCAATGGGCACCTCGCCCGCAGCTTT
>JAFAOB010000251.1 GCA_019238055.1 Alphaproteobacteria bacterium | reverse complement strand
AAATAGTTGATAATCGTTAGACTTTTACACGCATTTCAGGACCAATTTGCCGTGCACAGACGCATATGGCGCAGCGACTATTGATAGAGCATCACACCTGTAATATGCGCAAAAAGGGAGGTGCAACTGTAGTGCTATGGGCGAAAGCCGGGGTCAGCCTTGCAGTGGCGAGCCCGGCGGCGCTCGGCCTCAGATTTGGCCGCAATGCGCGCTATGCCGCGATCGGCAATGGCATCGGCGCCGTGCTGATGGGAGCATGCGGTTATTACGTCTCGGCGCGGGCGGCGTTTTTTCTGACCGCGGGGCTGAGCCTGCCGGCCCTCGTTCCACTTTTGCCGCTCACACGGCTTGATTATTCGCACTCCCTCGTCGCCGGCAATACGGCGACAACACCGCGCGGAAACCCGATCAATGTCCTTGGTAATCGGCCGCTCCTGGTCTTTGCCGGCGCGGTCATGCTGTTCACCCTCGGCAACGCAGCGATGCTGCCGCTCGTCGGAAACACACCGACCAAGACCGTGGGCAATGAGGCGAGCCCGGTGATCGGCGCTTCGATGGTGGTGCCGCAATTGATCGTCGCCCTCGTCTCACCGCAAATCGGTCGGCTTTCCGAGGCGAGCGGGCGGCGCCTGGTGCTGTTGCTGGGATTGTTGAGCCTGCCGATCCGTGGGCAGTGTTCGCGATGACGGCCTCGCCACTCCTGGTTGTTATGGTGCAGGTGCTGGACGGCATGGCTGGCGCGTCTCTTGGGGTGTTGGTGCCATTGATCACCAGCGATGTCGCCGGCCGCTCAGGACATTACAATCTGGCGCTGGGCTTTGTCGGTTTCGCGATGGGGGTCGGCGCTACCGCGAGCACAACATTCGCGGGCTGGATCGGCGACCATTTTGGCCAGCCGATGGCGTTCGCGAGCCTCGCCGCCTGCGGTCTTGCCGCCTGCGCCCTGGTCATCACTGCGATGCCGGAGACGAGGCCGTACTCGCCGCTGCCCGGCGATCCGCATTAAAGGTGTATCTCACTGTTTAAGGTTTATTTCACTCTTAGTCTCCTAAGGTCGAGCATTGGGGGACTGGTCCCTTGAGATCTGAGTTGTTGTCGCGAGGCTTGTGGTGAAGCGCCTTTCGAAACTGGTTACACCCGACGGTCAATGGGTTGCCGCCAGCAGCGCCGAATTTCTTGAGGCGTTGGGCGATTTTGATCCCGATTACGACGCACCGGCATTCGCTATTAAAAACCTGGGCTTTATCAGATTTGATACCCTCAGCGACTCGATCACCGAAATCGAACTGCACCCGCGCAACGTCGCGCTGCCCGCGTTGCTTGCCGTGCAGCAGGAGCTGATTTCGTCGCGTATTCGCCTGTTTCGCATCAAGTATCTCGACGACACGTGGCATTCCGAAATCAGCGCCTCCCCCGAACAGGCGATCGCGCGTCTTTCCGAGTTGTGCGCCTCCACCATTCTTTTGCCACCCGCCGAGCGATTCTTGCTCGAACCTCGCGACTATACCAAGCTGTTCGATGAATATGACAATCCGTTGCGGCCCCTGCTCCAAAAATGGCGGATATTATTTGCCCATTTTGATTCAACCGTCATCTCGCACGCGCTCGAGCAGGGACTGTTGTCGCGTATGATGATCTTCGGCCTCAAACCCCATGATTTCGAGCCGGTGTTCCGTTTTGTCGGCGCCAGGCGCAGCAATGGTATCTGGCTCGGCCGCGATTCCGAGATCAGCGTGATCGGAGAAAGAGTTGCCAACCAGCCCGACAAAGAGTACGGCGCCTGGGTATCGCAGTTTTACAAAGCGGTGGCGAGTACCGGCCAGCCAAGATACGACATCGTGACCGCCGCGATCCAAACTTCGCACGACCGCAGCCAAGCCTACGTGACGCGTTATGAGCGGCTGTTGCTGCCATGGAAAACCCCCTCCGAGGAGGTTTTCGTGACCATGTGGTCCAAAAAGTTGGGCGACGAAGCGGCTTCGATGTTCTCAACCTCGGAGGCCAGCAGCTCCGTTGTTAGAAAATTAGCAAGGTCGTCATAGGCCTCGCTTACAGAAAGATAAAGAAGGGCATTTTCCGGATGGCCCGACGGTGCATCCGGAAACAATATGCTGCGGACCACATGCTTGTAGCCGTATCCGGCGGCGACGCCCTTTTCGACGAGGATTGGTGCGGCAATTGTAGCGCCCCAGTCGACCGGCCAACGCGCCAGACCATAAGCGCGGCCAATCCGCGGCAGCAGATGCGATAATTGATGGCCGCGGAAATCCGGGCGTACCCAGGCCGCGCCGCCAAACAATACGATACCCGACATCTGTTTCGCGATCTTTGCTGCCTCGGGCGTGAATTCGCACGGACGGCCTTTGCCACGACCAAGAAACAGCAGCCGCCCTTCTTCGTATAAGCTCGTCTTGGGCCAATAGAAAACCCGCCACGCAACCGTGGCGACGATCTCGCCATCAGCGTTTTCGCCCGATAGCCAATACGAGTTTTCCGGTGTCAAATCACAAAATTCAGGATTGAAGAGATTTACTAGGCGGAACCAGTTTCCGCGGGCGACCTCGAAATCATTAAGACGACGCAAGGCATCAAAATCGTGTCGCAAACGCAGGCGCAGGCCGGCGCGCCGCGCCGCCTTGTCGCCTTCGAGTACAAAGCGCGACAGCAATTCGGTCGGTCCGTGTTTAACGGTAAGTGCATCCGGCAGGCGAAGATTGTTTTCCGGCACGATGTTCGGATAGATCAGCGACATCGGATACTCCCTCGATCAATTTCGCTGTGTTGCTCCGATCGCCTGCTTCAGCGGCGATGCTCGGGCCATTGCTCGCCGGATCCGTCTCGAACCAGGCGCTGAGCGCAAAGCTCAATGCGCCTGATCTCGATCAGCATCCGCTCTCCCCGAACCGTCGAGAGTTCCTGATTGCTCGTCGGCTTGGGATCGATCGGCTGTTTCAACCCAACGAATGATTGATCTGATCTTAACAAAAATCGGCAGCAAGTCAATTAAAAACTGTCTATTTACCATCTTTTATTGAGTCAAACTGCGCGGCTTGGTTGCACTATTCTAAGAAATAGGTAAAATTCATGACGATTATATGACGAATTATTGGTACCTTGCGACTCGTACTGGTGAAATTGAAGGCCAAGATCGTCAAATCATCTTATTGGCTTGGTTGCGGCAATCCGCCTTCGCCAAGCGGCTCACCGGATCTCGACAACCAAAAATTCTCGCGATCGTCGAATGCGATCACGGGAGGCCGCCATTGGTTCTCCTGCGACCCGGGGTGGCGGCTTCGCGTGATCCGCTGAGCATGCTTAACCCAGTTGGTTAAACAAGGCTGCGGGCTTGTTTCTGCTGAGATCGACATGCATTGATGAGCAACTCTGGGGAGAGGATCGTCATGCGGAATCTGTGGTCCGATAAAGAGGCAGAGCAGCTGGTCGAACACTATGCGGGGCATGGGATTGGCCGCGATCTCGCGCTGCGCGTCTACACCTCCCGGCTGTTGGGCGGCGATCCAAAGCTGGTTCTGCACGGCGGCGGCAACACCTCGGTCAAAACCATTGTCAAAGACCTCCTCGATGAGGATGCGCAGGTGCTGTGCGTCAAAGGCAGCGGCTGGGACATGGCGGCGATCGAACCGGCCGGGCTACCTGCGGTGCGGCTCGCCCCGCTGCGCAAGTTGCGGCAGCGGGAGACGCTCTCGGATGAGGAAATGGTGCGGGTTCAGCGCGCCCATCTGATCGACCCCGGCGCGCCGAACCCGTCGGTCGAAACCCTGTTGCACGCCTTTTTGCCGCATAAATTTATCGACCACACCCATTCGACCGCGGTTCTGAGCCTTGCCGATCAGCCCGACGGCGCCGAGCGCTGCGCCGATCTTTATCAGGGTCGGCTCGGTCTCGTGCCGTACATCATGCCAGGGTTCCAGCTCGCCAAAAAAGCCGCCGAAATCTTTGAGGCCGATCCCGACGTCGAAGGCTTGGTGCTGCTCAAGCATGGCATCTTCACCTTTGGCGAGACTGCGCGCATCGCCTACGACCGCATGATCGACGCCGTGTCGCAGGCCGAAGAGCGGCTGACACAGCGGCGCAATACGGTTGTATTTCCTGGCGCACGTCTGCCGCAAAACATCGCCACGGTTCCCGAGGCGGCGCCGATCCTGCGCGGCGCCTGCGCCATCCCGTCACCGGTCGAAGCCGGGGCCTATAAGCGCTTTATCCTCGAATTCCGCTCCAGCCCGGCAATCCTCGATTATGTGGGCGGCGCCGAGCTGGGGCGTTACAGCCAAATGGGTGTCGTCACCCCCGACCACACCTTGCGCACCAAGAACTATCCGCTGATTGTGCCGGCGCCGGAGGCGGGACGGCTTGCCGATTTCGCAGCGGCGGTACGCGCCGCAGTCGATCGCTTTGTCGCCGATTATCACGCCTATTTTGCGCGCCACAATGCGCGTCAGGCGATCCCCAAACGCGAGCTCGACCCGATGCCACGGGTCATCCTGGTGCCCGGGCTCGGCCTGTTCGGGCTTGGGCCTAGCGCCCGTGACGCCCGCATTGCCGCCGACATCGCCCAATCGACAATCGAGACCATCACCGACGCCGAAGCAATCGGCCGCTTCGAACCGGTCGGCGAGCCCGAGATGTTCGACATCGAACATTGGTCGCTCGAACAGGCAAAGCTCGGCCAGGCCGTCGAAAAGCCGCTCGCCGGCCAGATCGCCGTGGTGACCGGCGGCGCCGGTACGATCGGCTTTGCCACGGCTGCCGCGATGGCGCGCGCCGGGGCTGAGGTGGCGGTGCTCGACATCGACGACACCGCCGCAACCGCGGCGGCCACAAAGCTCGGCGAGGCAGCGCTCGGGTTCGCCTGCGACGTGACCGATCCGAACGCGGTGCGCGCGGCTTTCGATCGGGTTGCTGCTTATTATGGTGGTGTCGACATCGTCGTCTCGAATGCCGGGGCGGCCTGGCAAGGCCGGATCGGTGAGGTCGAGGACGCGGTGCTGCGCCGCAGCTTCGAGCTCAACTTTTTTGCTCATCAATACGTGGCGCAGAACGCGGTCCGCATCATGCTGGCGCAGCGCACCGGCGGCGTTCTGTTGTTCAATGTGTCACGCCAAGCCATCAGCCAAGGTCCGAACGCTGGGCCTTACGGTCTGCCCAAAGCGGCAACGTTATTCCTGATGAAGCAGTACGCCCTCGAATACGCGGCAGACGGCATCCGCGTGAACGCGGTTAACGCCGACGGCATCCGTAGCGGGATTATGACCCCTGACTATATCAAGTCGCGGGCCGCGGCTTACGGCATGACCGAGGCCCAATACATGAGCCGCAATCTGCTCGGCCGTGAAGTCACCGCCGCCGATGTCGCGCACGCCTTCCTTTCACTGGCACTGGCGCGCAGCACGACCGGGGCGTTCGCACCGGTCGATGGCGGCAATCTCGCCGCCGCTCCGCGGTAACCGGGTCGCTTCTGACCTGCGTCATACCGGCGAAAGCCGGTATCCATTGCAGCGGTGGGTCCCGGCCTGCGCCGGGACGACGAGAGAGGTCGAGCAGCTGCTTCGGAACGGGAAACCCGCAATCGCCAAACCTTGTTCGCTTGCCACCCGAAAGCCCGGACCTAACGCCCGGGGTAGCTGACGGCGAGACCGGCGCGCGCGTCCTGCTGGATGCCGTATTGCGGGAATGGATAGCGCAGGCCGTTTTTCGAGAGCGCCTCCATTCCGGCGATTGCTTTGCCGAGATAATCGGGCGGCAATGCCATCAGCATCTCGTCATCGAGTACACCGCCATAGCGGCGCTCGGCAAAGCACGGGATCGACAGGCTCGGCTGGCGCGTTTTCAAGGCCCGCCCCCAAGAATCGGCACAGGCGGATTCACCGACAACGCTCCAGTCAAAGCGCTTGTAACCGGCCCATTGCAGCCCGTTGATGAAATAGATCATCGCCCCCGGCGTCGCGTAGAACAGCGCGATGTCGGGCGGGTCGAGCCGTCCCGCAGCGAGCGGCGCCACCGCCAGTGCTTGGTATCGACCGTCCGGCACGCATTCCATCGCGGCTTGGTGCGCCCGCGCATCCTCGGGCGAGCTGTACCACACGCCAACCATATGCTGTCCCGAGCGCCACGCCTCGTCCTTGGCGCGGCCGAGCCCAACCACCGCGCGGCATTGCGCGCCGACGAGATCGTCGGCGGTCAATCCGACCGTCCAGCCGAGGCGGGCCGTCTGCGCCACGATCTGGTCCAAGGTGTGGATCGCTGTCGGCCGACGTATGCGCGGGATCGCCTCCATGTCTTCGCGTCGCTCGAACAATTTCATGCCAAACGGAATTGCGCGCAATTTCAACAGCCGCTCGAGATCAGCTGCGAGTTTGGTCCAGTCTTCGCTCATCTTCAGGCTTCCCAACGCAATGCGGCAGCGACGGTCGCCAACGGTGCAACCCGGCAGTACGCCGCCCCGGCGCGGGACTATTTATCACATCGCACGGAACCGCTAGGAATTCCGAGAGTTCGGCTCTGAGCGAGGCACGGCGGGTTCACCCGCCGAGCCACCGAGGCATTGTCGCAAAGCTCCTCTTGGCGAAGAAAGGGGTGTTGTAATGCGGGTATTCTGCGTCCATCCCGGGCCCCTGACCTATTCCCAGATCTTTCTGCGGCTCGAGCCAATCGGTCTTGAACTCGTCGCCGCAGCGGCGCGCCAAGCCGGTCATGTCGTCCGCCTGATCGATCTGCAGGTCGAAGACCAGCGCGCCTATTTTCGCACGATCGAGCGCTGGCGGCCGGATGTCGTCGCGTTTGGCTGCAACTATCTCGCCAATGTGCCGGAGATCGTCGATCTCGCCAAAGCGACCAAGGCGCGCTTCCCGAATATCGTTATCTGCGTTGGCGGGCACAGCGCCTCGTTTACGGCTGACGCGATCATCGAGCACAGTGCCGGCGCGATCGATTGCGTGCTGAAGGGCGAGGGCGAGACCTCGATCCCATTGCTGCTCACCGCGATCGAGACCGGGGGCGCGCTTACCACTGTTCCCGGCGCGGTGACCGCTGCCGGTGTGGGGCCGCAACCGGTCTTTGTGCATTCGCTCGACGAGGTCATGCCGGCCCGCGATTTGTTGCGCCACCGCGGCAAATATTTTCTCGGCATTCTCGATCCCTGCGCGTCAATCGAATTTTCCCGCGGCTGTCCGTGGGATTGCTCGTTCTGCAGCGCTTGGACTTTTTACGGCCGCAGCTATCGCCTGGTCAGCCCCGATCACGTCGTCGAGGATCTGCGGCGCATCCGCGAGCCCGGCATCTTTGTCGTCGATGATGTCGCCTTTGTCCATGAGAGCCACGCGATGCAGCTCGGCGATGCGATCGCGCGCGCCGGGATTAAAAAGCGCTATTATCTCGAAACCCGCGGCGACGTGCTGTTGCGCAACAAGGAGGTCTTCCGCTTTTGGAAGAGCATTGGCCTCCAATACCTGTTTCTTGGCCTCGAGGCGATCGACGAAGACGGGCTCAAGAGGTATCGGAAGCGAACCTCGCTCGACCGCAATTTCGAGGCGCTCGATTTCGCCCGCTCGCTTGGGCTGATCGTTGCGATCAATCTGATCGCCGAGCCCGATTGGGACCATGATCGGTTTCGCGTTGTCCGCGAATGGGGACTCGACGTTCCGGAAGTCGTCAATCTCAGCGTCAACACCCCCTATCCCGGCACCGAGAGTTGGCTGACCGAGAAACGCACTCTGACAAGCCGCGATTACCGGCTGTACGACATTGCCCATGCGGTCGTGCCAACACGGTTGCCGCTCGATCAATTCTATGAAGAGTTGGTGACGACACAGCGGGCATTTTACCGCAAATTCGCCGGCTGGCGGGCGGCTTACACCGCGGCGAGCACCGTCGCCCGGCAATTGCTGCGCGGCCACCCCAATTTTCTGAAGAGCCTCTATCTGTTGGACAAGCTCTACCGCCCGGAATTGCTGCTTGCCGACCACAACATGCCGGTCGCCTATGAGATTCCGCTGCCCACGACAGGAGCCGGAATCCGCGAGTCGCGGCCGGCGGAGTTTTACATTCACGCGCCGCGCGGCCGCAAAGGCCGGGCAATCGATGCGGTGACCGAAAGCTTTGTCGAAGCGACTCGGATTGGAAGCGCGCCTTAATAGGTTCGGCTGTGCAGCAAAACGCGGGCGCATCGCGTCTCTTGCGCTCGCACTATGGCGCGGCTCTATGATGCGCCGCGGCGACGGCAAGAGGTAAATTCCGATGCGGTTTCTCGGGGTCCATCCGGGCCCTCTGATGTACACCAAGATCTTTCTGCGGCTTGAGCCGCTCGGTCTCGAACTGGTTGCCGAGGCGGTGCGCCGTGCCGGGCACAAAGTCGAGTTGATCGATTTGCAGGTCGAAGACCACCGCGCTTATTTCCGAATGCTCGATCGCTGGCATCCTGACATCGTCGCCTTTTCCTGCAATTACCTCGCGAACGTGCCGGAGATCATCGATCTGGCAAAGGCGACAAAGGCGCGCTTTCCGAACATCTTTATCTGCGTTGGCGGCCACAGCGCCTCGTTCACGGCAAATGCGATCATTGCCCACGGGACGGGGGCAATCGATTGCGTCCTCAAGGGCGAAGGGGAAGCGGCGATGCCGTCATTATTGGCGGCAGTCGAATCCGGCGATGACCCGATCACGGTTCCCGGGGCCGTTACCGCCGCCGGCGAAGGGCCTTCCCCCGCATTTGTTCATTCGCTTGACGAGCTGAGGCCGGCGCGCGACTTGCTGCGTCACCGCCGCAAATATTTCATCGGGACCCTCGATCCGTGCGCGTCGATCGAGTTCTCGCGCGGCTGCCCGTGGGACTGCTCGTTCTGCAGCGCCTGGACGTTTTATGGCCGCAGTTATCGTCTCGTCAGTACCGATCGCATTATCGAGGATCTGCGTTCGATCCGCGAGCCGGGTATTTTTATCGTCGATGACGTCGCCTTTATCCACGAGCGCCACGGTATCGAAATCGGCGAGGCGATCGCGCGCGCCGGCATCAAGAAGCGGTATTACCTCGAAACCCGCGGCGACGTCCTGTTGCGCAACAAGGAGGCGTTTCGCCTGTGGGTGCGGCTCGGATTATTGACGATGTTTCTCGGCCTCGAAGCGATCGACGAGGAGGGCCTCAAGAAATACCGCAAACGCGTGTCGCTCGACCGCAATTTCGAAGCGGTTGAATTCGCCCGCTCGCTCGGCGTCAACGTCGCGGTCAACCTGATCGCCGACCCCGATTGGGACCACGAGCGCTTTCGCATCGTGCGCGAGTGGTGCCTGGAAATGCCCGATGTCATCAACATCAGCGTCAACACGCCCTACCCCGGCACCGAAAGCTGGGTCACCGAGAGCCGCCGATTAGCCACCCGCGATTATCGGCTGTTCGATATCCAGCACGCGGTGTTGCCGACGCGATTGCCGCTCGCCGAGTTTTACCGGGAATTGGTGACGACCCAACGCGCGATCTTCAAAAAGCACCTCGATTGGCACCAGCTGGTGGATGCCGGAAGCATCGTCACCCGGCTGCTGCTGCATGGCCAGACCAATTTTGTCAGAAGCCTGTTCCAGCTGAACAAGGTTTATCGTCCGGAATTGCTGCTTGCCGACCACACGGCACCGGTCGCTTACGAAATTCCGCCGCCACCGCCCACACCCGAGGCGCAGGTGAACCCCGCTTCGCTATACATTCATCCGGCGCGCGGCCGCCGCGGGCGGGCGATCGACGCCGCCACCGAAGAATTCGTCGATGCCACCCGCATGGGAAACAGTGCGTAGCCACGACGTCTGATCTTCGCTATGCATATTCTTGCGGCGCGGAGCGGATATGGCACAGGCAAAAGACCGCTTGGACATCCGGCTAAAGCGGGCATACGAAACCCCGGCGGCCGAGGATGGCATCCGCGTTTTGGTTGACCGCGTTTGGCCCCGCGGCGTGCGCAAGTCTGCAGCGGCAATCGATCTTTGGGCAAAGGATCTCGCGCCGAGCACCGAATTGCGTCGCTGGTTCGGACATGACCCAACGCGGTGGGAGGAATTCCGGCGCAAATACCAGGAAGAGCTCTCGCACCGCGCCGAGCGGCTCAACGAGCTTCGGGCTCTGGCGCAACAGGGTCGGCTCACACTCGTGTTCGGAGCCCGCGATGAGCATCACAACCAAGCCGTCGTGCTTCGGGACCTCCTCACCGATTAGCCGATCATCGCCGCGCTTCGTCGACCCTCTCCGGGATTTGACTTGAGCCGCCGCGATATCGCGCAAAGATTGTCTTCAATCTCTAGCCACAACGCTAGCGTTAATTCACTAATCCCACTACATTCGCGCCGGGTTGCAGCTGGGCAAGCACATGGCCGCGCAGATTCGCACGGTGGCGTTTCATGGGATCGAGGTCATCGAGGTCGAAACCCAGGTGACCATCACCTCCGGTCTGCCGGCTTTTACCGTCGTCGGTTTACCGGACAAAGCCGTCGCTGAATCGCGCGAGAGGGTGCGCTCGGCACTGAATTCGCTCGGCCTCTCGCTGCCGCCAAAGCGCATCACGGTCAATCTTGCCCCGGCCGATGTGCTCAAGGAGGGCAGCCATTTCGATTTGCCGATTGCTCTCGCTTTACTGGTCGCGATGGAGGTGTTGCCGGCTGATGATCTCGCCAGCCACACCGCACTCGGCGAATTGTCGCTCGACGGCTCGATTACCGGCGTCGCCGGTGTCCTGATTGCCGGGCTGTTCGCTGCCAGTCACGACAGCGCTTTGATCTGCCCCGCCACCTGTGGCGGCGAAGCGGCGTGGGCCGGCGAGATCGAGGTCATCGCCGCCCCGAACCTGCTGGCAATCGTCAATCATTTCAAAGGCGCGCAGCTGTTGCCGCCACCGGAGCCGCGGCTGGCGCCCGCGACGATGGCGGCCCTCGATTTGCAGGACGTCAAAGGCCAGGAAAGCGCCAAGCGCGCGATCGAGATCGCCGCCGCCGGTGGGCACAATCTGCTGATGGTCGGCCCGCCGGGATCCGGCAAGTCGATGCTGGCCGCCCGCCTTCCGGGTTTGTTGCCGCCGCTCGAACTCGCCGAGGCGCTCGAACTCGGCATGATCCAGTCGGTCGCCGGCGGGTTGCGGGGTAGCGGATTGACGCGCGAGCGGCCGTTTCGCGATCCGCACCATTCGGCGTCGCTTCCGGCATTGGTCGGCGGCGGCATGCGGGCACGGCCGGGCGAAATCTCGCTCGCCCATCAGGGCGTGTTGTTTCTCGATGAACTCCCCGAGTTCAACCGTAACGCCCTCGAAGCCTTGCGCCAGCCGCTTGAGACCGGGCATGTCAGCGTCGCCCGCGCCAACGGGCACGTTACCTACCCGGCGCGTTTTCAGCTGATCGCAGCGATGAATCCGTGCCGTTGCGGGCATTTTGCCGAACAGGCTTGCGGCCGCGCCCCGCGCTGCGCCGAAGAGTATCAGAGCCGGCTGTCCGGGCCGCTGCTCGATCGGATCGATCTCCATATCGATGTGCCGGCGGTGTCCGCCGCCGATCTCGCCTTGCCGCCGCCAGCCGAGGGCACCGCCGCCGTCGTCAAGCGGGTTGCGGCGGCGCGCAAGCGCCAGAGAGTGCGCTACGCCGCTCTGCCGGAGGATCGCCGCATCCACATCAATGCCGCAGCCGACGGCGCTTTGCTCGACGAGGTCGCTGCCCCCGATCCCGAGGGGCGGGCATTACTGGTGCGTGCCGCCGAGCGATTGCGGCTGTCGGCGCGCGGCTATCGCCGGGTCATGCGGGTTGCGCGCACCTTGGCCGACCTTGAGGGGGCCGCAACCGTCAGCCGCCGCCACATTGCCGAAGCGCTGAGCTACCGCCGGCAGCGCACCCTGCCCGAAAGCCCCGCTCGCCGGGATCAATGATAACCAAGGAACTCGCCCCGCACGTCATGGTAGAACTCGGCTTGAAGACGGTGGATATGTTGCTGCTACAGTTATTTATCCGCCGCACCGGGACGCTGCTACGCCATCAGAAGAAACGCGGAATTCTGCGATCGATCAAAGGTCCTCAGCACGGCCGTTTCGATCTTTGGGATATTAAAGGCGGATTCGGAACGGCAATGCAGGCCTGTCGATAGACAAATTACCCCGGTGTCAGAGAAACTTCCTATTTTCTCACACATATCCGCAGGCACTCTATACCTTATTTTACCTCTATCCAATCATCGTAACCAGCGCTTTAGCGCGCTTTCCGTCTGCGAGGCATGGTGTTTCGCCCGATCCTGTCCGACCCGCCGAATTGGAAGATCAGCCCTGTGGGGGACGCTGCGCAGGAGGGCCACATAGTCTCTGTGTTGATTGCAGAAAACGCGGAAACCACGCAACAAGTATTTGTTGAATCTATGCTCGTATATGTATTTAATGAAGAATTTTGGGAGTTTTCATTTAATATTGCGGTTATATCATTAGATGGAGGAAGCGAAGAATTTGCTACTCAGAATAGAGAGATTGCTAAATCTTTTGTGCCAGCCGAGATTCGTCAATCTGTGGTGCCGTCCGGGGTGTGGTTGGAATTGAAGGTGGCGTAGTCTCCGGGATCTGAAATCCAAACAAACCCGGCGTTTGCGCGCCGGTGGAGACCACG
>JAFAOB010000061.1 GCA_019238055.1 Alphaproteobacteria bacterium | reverse complement strand
GCCAAGGATTTCGCCGTCATCCGCTCGGTCCTCTCGACCGCAAGAAAACAGGGATGGAACATCCTCGCTACCCTCATCGCTGATCCCAGCGCTCTGGTCTCACAACTCCGGGTAAGCTGAACCAATCACGCTACCTGGGCAGTTACGAAAGATTTAAATATCGGCGGCTTGCTCCGCTTTTCCGTCAGAAGCAGGCCGTCATGCACCTGAGGCTACGGGGTCGGCGCTTGGCCCAGCTTACGGGCCACCAAGATCGGCAATTTCAATATAATCAAGGACCTGACCAAAAAAACGGGACCATATCGACGCGCCGCTGGGCGGCTTCAGACGCGACAGCAATAAGCTGCCTGTGAGGCTCAGCGCATCCACGCATGAAAATAGGGGCGCTGCGAACTGCGGCATCCTCATCGTCAGGTCATTGCCGATCCGTACTCGCCAGTGAGGGCTAGCTTGCGGTCTCGCCTAGCTTACTGGAAGGGACGCTCCGAAAACGCGAGTAGGCGAAGCCAGCTCCGAAGAGCAGCGAGGGCGCGAAACGGACAGCCTCGCAGCGCGTTGCTGCAGCGCGTTGCTATCGAAACATGCGGCCTTCCGGCAGTAGCCCGAGCAGGATCTGGCCGACGGTCTCGAAATGGATCGGCCGACCCTGGCCCTGCTGGCTGCCGGCATGCATATCGCGGAACCGGCGCTCGAAGGGGTTCTCGTTGAAGATCGCGGTGGCACCCGCGGCGCTATAAATTTGCGCAACGACCTCACGCGATTGCTGGATCGCCCAGGTCGAGGCGAGCCGCAGGGTTGCCATTTGATCGGGGCGGAAATCGCCGTTCCGCTCGGCCTCGTCCCACATCTGCTCGATCGTCTCGTGGAGAAGGGCGCGGCACGAGCGCAGCCGCGCCTCGCATTGCGCCACCTGCGATTGGATCACATTGTTGTTACGCAATGGGTTGCGCGCGCCGCGCGGAATCTTGTCGCGCGCCAGCTCGATAAAGGCTTCGAGCGCGCCGCGGGCGATGCCCAATGACACATTTGAAAACCCCATCGCATAGATCATGCCGCTGGTGAATTGATAGAGGGTGCCCTGTTCGCGCCGCTCGGCCGGGTTGTCGCGCGAACAGGTATATTGCTGCGGGACAAATAAATCCTCGACCGCATAACTGTCGCTGCCGGTGCCGCGCAGTCCGATGACTTGCCAGTTGTCGATGATCTTGGCGCGCGACTTTGGAAACAGCACGGTGCGGACATAGGGCCGGCCGTTCGGGTTCATCCGCGCCGTGCCGTCCTCCTCGAAAATTGGAACATGCGCGCCGAGCCAGGTCGCGTGCCGACTGCCGGTGGCAAAACCCCAGCGCCCGGTGACGCGGATGCCGCCCTCGACCGCGACACCGCGGGCGGCACTAGGCACATCGGGTCCCCACGCGAGGATCCCTTGCCGCGGCCCAAAAATCTCGCGGGCGATCGCCGGGTCGAGATAGGGGGCCGACATCGAGCAGCCCGAATTCTGTCCCAAGGACCATGCGGTACTGGGCTCGGCTTTGCCAATCTCTTCGAGCACCCGGACATAAATCAGCGGGTGCAGCTCGGCTCCGCCGAGCGAGCGCGGGATCAGCAATTTGAAAAACCCGCCCTCGATCAGCGCCTCAACAACACGCGGCGGCAGTTGGCGCTGCTCCTCGATCTCGTCGGCCGCCTCCTGCAGCAATGGTGCCAGCGCGCGCGCCCGCTCGATGTAGTCGGGGCCGCATGTCGCCACGGTAGGGGCAAAATCGAGATCGATCGACGCCATTTTCTTCTCCTTCGCGGCTGGGGTGCCGTCACTAACACCCATTAGCTGAACCATAGCATTGCCGATCAGCGGGCTGCGACGATTTCGATGCAACCCTCTTCGTCGGGTGGCGAACGCGGCTTCTGGTCAGCGTGCGAGCGCCGCAACGGCCGAAGTGAAGAGGTGGCATTCACGCGGCGGGGCCCTCCGGTCAGAAAGACCTTGCTTTTACGCACAAACAATGCCGGAGGATTGCGTCAGCCGCGGGTGGACCGCAGCCGCGATGATCGCGATACTGCGAAGTGTGAGCCTGATCGCGTCTAAACTTCGGGAGGAAAGAAATGGCGGGGATCGAAATCGGAAACTACATGCTCGACGGCTCGATAGCCGGTGCAGGTCCGCCGCTGTTGTTCCTGCATGGCGGCGAC
Source organism: Alphaproteobacteria bacterium (assembly GCA_019238055.1). GTDB lineage: Bacteria > Pseudomonadota > Alphaproteobacteria > ATCC43930 > CGMCC-115725 > AP-15. Next base: position 2,720 of record JAFAOB010000061.1, on the reverse strand, counting down.
TATGTCGCTCAGAACGCCCGCTTTCTCGACATCCTCGCCCGCCATTGGCAAGTCACCGCACCACGCCATCCAGGTTTTGGCCATTCCCGGCGGCCGGACGGGTTCCGCACGGTCCATGACCTCGCCTATCTTTATCTCGATTGGCTCGACGCTCAGCGCGATGGTGCCGTCGTTGTCGGCTCGTCTTTTGGCGGCTGGGTCGCGCTCGAAATCGCAGTGCGCTCAGTCGCGAAAATCAACACGCTGGTGCTGATCGACTCGCTGGGCGTCAAATTCGGCGGGCGCGAAGAGCGCGACATCGTCGATATTTACGCCCTGCCCGAAGACGAGGTGCGGCGGCTGACCTTCTGCGATCCGGCACGCTTTGTGCCGGATTACAGCACCTTGAGCGACGACGAGGCGATGGCGATCGCCTGCGACCGCCAGGCAACGGCTCTTTATGGCTGGCGGCCCTACATGCACGATCCCGGCCTCAAGCAATGGCTGCATCGGGTGCGAGTCCCGGCCCTGTTGCTGTGGGGCGAGAATGACGGGATCGTCACGCCGGCATACGGCGAACGGCTCTGCGGCACACTGCCCAATGCCAAGTTTCGCCGGATCCCGCAAGCCGGGCATTATCCGCAAATCGAATGCCCGGATGCGGTCGCCGATGCCGTCCAACAATTCGCAGCCACGGAGGTGAGGCGATGAAGGTCTGGCATTTCAGCGAAATGGCCTATTACCCGGCGTGGCCACATCTGAAGGATTCGTACCGCGTCGTGATTCCGAGCCGGCTGTTCGACCCGAAGCTCGGCGCCGATCTTTATCACCGCTATCTCGATGAATGGGCGCTGTGCGACGCGCTCGGCATCAACATCATGACAAACGAGCACCACGCGACCGCGACCTGCGCGGATTCGGTGTGCACGATCCCGATGGCAATCCTCGCGCGCGAAACAAAAAAGGTGCGCTTATTGGCGCTCGGCATGCCAATCGGCAACCGCAACGACCCGATCCGCGTCGCCGAGGAATATTCAATCATCGACGTGATTTCGCGCGGCCGGCTCGAAATGGGCTTTGTCAAAGGTGTGCCGTTTGAGATCGCGCCGGCCAATACCAACCCGGCCGAACTCAGCGAGCGGTTTTGGGAGGCGCATGATCTGATCCTGAAGGCGATGACCACTCATGACGGTCCGTTCAGCTGGGAGGGCACGCATTTCCAGTACCGTTCCGTCAATGTCTGGCCGCGGCCTTACCAACAGCCGCACCCGCCAGTCTGGACGCCGGTCGGAAGCACGGGAAGCGCCACCGAGGCGGCGGCGCGCGGCATGGTGATCGGCGTCCTCAACACCGGCTGGGTCCGCACCCCGGCGATCTTCGAGGCCTACCGCACAAAGGCACGCGAGGTGGGACGCGACCCGACCCCCGACCGGCTGGCTTATATGGCGCTGATCGGGGTCGGACAAAGCCGCGAGGAAGGCCGGCGCCGCGCCGATCAGATCCTCGATTACAGCCGCACTTCGGGGATCGTCGCACCGCAATTTGCCAATCCGCCCGGCTATGTCGCGCCGCAAGCAGCGGCGCAGATGCTGAAGAGCGGCGGGGCCATGGCGGCACGCGCAACCCGGGTCCAGACCAAGGACGGCCGCCCTATCAATCCGCGCACGATGTCGGTCGATGATGCGATCGATGCCGGGCTTTGCTTTGCCGGCACCCCCGATGACGTCTTCGATCAGCTGATGGCGTTTTTTCACCACGTCGGCGGTTTTGGTCACCTGTTGATGATGGGCCAAGGCGGCTTGATCAGCCACGAGGACACCGTCGCCAATCTGACCCTGTTCTCAAAGGAGGTGTTGCCGCGGATCGCTGAACTTGGGCTGAGGTGAGTCTCGGGGAATTACAATCCGCGGGTTCAGAGGTCGGAAAACCAGTTCGGTTCTATGGTCACCTGCTCGACCATCTCGGTGCGAACACCCAACTTGAGATCTTTTAGAAGATCGCACAGCTGGTCCCCGTCGATAAGGTCTATTGCAGGCGCTCCATCGCGCGTCGCCTCACGTTTGGCGTCGGGTGTGAATGTGCCTGTCGTGATTATGACCCCTTTGTCGCTGCGCCCGACCATGGCCCCGCGGAAATCTCGAATAGCGCTCGCGCCAACCGACGACTGGTATCTCTTGCACTGAAAAAGAACATGAAAAGATAATAGGTTGACGCGAAGAACCCCTATGCCGTCAATCCCGCCGTCTCCGCTCCGGCCAGTAACTTCCACTCTTATAAATCCTGCCTCGCGCAAAATGCGCTGGGCCAGCCTTTCAAATGCCGCGGGATGCAAGTTGCGGAGCACCTCAAGAAGCCGATCCTTCCATCGGGGCTCCTGAGCTTCGACATCCTGCGCAGGCGCGAGCGGTTCAATATCATCCGGGCGATCTATCGTGCCCTTACTAAGCCGGTCTTCCGCGAGTTGCTTGCGGACACGCGCCGGTACGAGGTTTACCTCTGCCTCCGTGAGAGCCTCGCCCTCTTTGGTAATCGACCAAACGCCACGCCGGCTGTTGTCAATCGCGCCGGCCTTCTTCAAGTAGGTTTTGGCCCAAGCTAGGGCCTGTCCTCAATTGAGCCAAATGACTGACGCGGCGAGATAAATGGCGGCGAGGAAGTTGCGGCTGGTCTTGTCGTAGCGCGTGGCGATGGCGCGAAACTGCTTGAGCCTGGCGAAGAAGTTCTCAATCAGATGGCGCGCC
>JAFAOB010000059.1 GCA_019238055.1 Alphaproteobacteria bacterium | reverse complement strand
GCCAAGGATTTCGCCGTCATCCGCTCGGTCCTCTCGACCGCAAGAAAACAGGGATGGAACATCCTCGCTACCCTCATCGCTGATCCCAGCGCTCTGGTCTCACAACTCCGGGTAAGCTGAACCAATCACGCTACCTGGGCAGTTACGGTTTTGGTTCCTCTCGGAACGGCTCACCTGCCAGCAGATCACATACGTGCCGAGCGCACACTCGCGTCTACGGCTCTTGGTGCCCGGAATTTAATCGAGGAAGCGCTGCGCTGGTTGCCGGATGCGTCGATTTCGCCAAACATAGGGGCAGAATTAGATCCCGGTTTCCGGGCTGAGCCGCCGCCGACAGCAGTCTCTGGTGCGGAGCGGGCATTCGTACTTCTCGCCGACGATAACGCCGATATGCGCGAGTATGTCCGTCGACTGCTTGGCAGCCAGTACGATATCGAAGCGGTGGCTGACGGCGAGGCGGCGCTTGCTGTGTTGCGCCGCAGCCGCCGGCCGGATCTGTTGCTGAGCGATGTGATGATGCCGCGGCTCGACGGCCTCGGCTTGTTGCGCGCCGTGCGCGCCGATCCAGCGCTCGCCGATTTGCCGGTTATCCTGCTGTCGGCCCGCGCCGGCGAAGAAGCAAGCATCGCGGGCCTCGAAGCCGGCGCCGACGATTACCTCGTAAAACCGTTCAGCGCCCGCGAGCTGCTGGCACGCGTTGCTGCCAATATAAAGCTTTCTCAGCTGCGAAGAGAGTTTGAACGGCGGACCGCTTTTGACTTGCAAGCCATGAGCCGCCTTCATAAACTTAGTAATTTGTGTGCGGAGCGGGAAATCGACTTTAACGAATGTTTTAATGAAATTCTCGATGCTGCGATCGCTTTGACCGGAGCGGACAAGGGAAACATTCAGCTGTTCGACCCGAAATCCGAGTCCCTGACGATTGCTGCTCAGCGCGGGTTCGAGAAGCCGTTCCTTGACTTTTTCGCGGAAATTCGAAACGGCGAGGCCGTAGCCTGTGGTGCCGCGATGGCTGCCGCCAGCCGGATATTGGTCGAAGATGTCAGCGATAGCGCCATATTCGCCGGGCAACCATCGCTCGACGTGCTGCTTCAGGCCGGTGTGCGCGCCCTCCAATCCGCGCCGTTGATGAGCAGCAATGGCAGCGTCATCGGCATGATATCGACGCATTTCAGCCTGCCGCACCGGCCGAGCGAGCAGGAATTGCGTTTCATGGATCTGTTGGCGCGCCAAGCAGCCGATTATCTGGAGCGCAAGCGCGCCGATGCCGCGCTGCGCGAGCTTAACGATACGCTCGAACGCAAGATCGAGGAACGCACGCGCGCGCTTGAAAGCGAAATGGCCGAGCGCCAGCGGATTGAAGCGGCGTTGCAACAGACCCAACGTCTCGAAGTCATTGGCCAGGTAACGGGCGGGGTGGCTCACGACTTCAATAACCTGTTGATGATTGTCGGCGGGAACCTCGAACTCTTGAAAGGCGGTCGGGGCGACGCGCAGCAGGTCATCGCCGGGATCGAGCAGGCGGTTGCCCGGGGTGAAAACTTGGTTCGCCAGCTGCTGAGCTTTTCGCGCCGGCAATCGCTGCACCCGGAGGTGCTCGATCTGTCGTCATGGACGCCAAAACTGATCGAGCTGTTGCGACCGTCGCTGCGCGGCGACATCGACTTGGCAGCTGAGGTCACAGATAACATTTGGCCGGTCGAGGCTGATCCCGGTGAATTGGAATTGGCTCTCCTCAACATCGCTGTGAATGCGCGCGATGCCATGCCCCGCGGCGGCCGAATCACCGTAAGCGTAAGAAATATACAAATGGAGGGGCAGAGCACCGACGGATTGTCGGGCGATTTTGTGCGGATCGCGGTGAGCGACACCGGAATCGGCATCCCGGCACATCTTCTGCCCAAGGTCTTCGATCCGTTCTTTACGACCAAGGAAGTCGGCAAAGGAACTGGTCTGGGGCTGTCTCAGGTGCACGGCTTCGCCAAGCAGGCGGGCGGCACGGCGCTGATCGACAGCAGGGTAGGGGAGGGGACCACGGTCGCGCTGTTTCTGCCGAGAGCCCGGACATCATTGTTGCCGAGCGAATTGGAGACCGCCGTACAGCTCGCCGACTGAGCAAGCGGGTCGATTCTGCTTGTCGAGGACAATGATGATGTCGCTGAAGTGACCGCGGGGATGCTGGCAGGTCTCGGCTATGGCGTCGTGCGGGTAAGCTCCGCGGGGCAGGCGCTGAATTACCTGGAAGGCGGTGGCAATCCCGATCTGTTGCTGAGCGACATCGTAATGCCCGGCGGTGCCAATGGGGTGGATCTCGCAAGGATTGTGCGCAATCGCTACCCGAAGCTGCCGATCCTGCTCAGCACCGGCTACAGCGCCGCGGCGCGCGAGGCCAGCAAGGAGGGGCTCGCCATTCTATCCAAGCCCTATCGCGTTGCCGCCCTGGAGCGCTTCATCCGCGCGGCGCTCGAACGGGAGCAACACGATCAAGTCTGAGCCCGAGCCCGCGGCTTCCCGGCATCAAACCGTTGGCAGCGCGGTTCTGAAGGCCCGGCAGCAGGCTGGTTCAGGTCCCCGCTACCGCCGCGCCTGCGGCAGATCCATTCGTACGCAGACTGCGGCGCTGGCAATGACGGCGATGTCACCGGTCTCGTCATCGGGGACGTCAAGTCCGCCTTTGACGATGTTGACTGTGACCTCGCCGTGCGGCAGCGCTGATTTTACGGCGCCGGCATCGACCTTTTCCGGCCGTTGCACACCAATCGTCACCTCGACCTGCATCCGTTCGGCATCAAGCTTGAGGGTACGGATCAGCGGCAGCGAGCTGTGATGGAGCGCGTCAGCGACCGCGCGCACCGCCGCCTTGGTATAGTCGCCGCCGTGCAGATCGTTGCCGGTGCCCATTTCGAGAATGACGCGTTTGGCTGGCATCGGGCTTCTCCTTTAAAGATCAAGCCGCACCATCGCCGCGGCATTGGCGATCACGGTCTTGTTGGTACCGGTGTCGTTCAAGATTTCGAGCCCGCCCTCGACAACATCGACCGTTCCGGTGCCGTGCGGCAGCACAGCGAGGACTGCCGCCTTGTCGACCTCGTCGGGGCGCGGCACCCCGATCCTGACCTCGACCCGCATCGCATCGACCGGAAGTCCGGCTGCGTCGGCGACGCTCAGCGCGTTGTGCCACAGCGCGTCGCGCAACGCGCGGATCGCCGCCTTGGTGTAATCGCCGCCGCGGATGTCGGTTCCCATGCCGATTTGCAGGACCATGCGCTGCAGAGCCATGCCGTCCTCCTCGCTAGAGCATTTGCCCAAATTTAGCCGCCGGATCGAGCCGCGTCACCCGGCAGAATTTGTTATACCACGCGGGCGCTGATGGTTCGGTGGGGTCCACGAGCGCCATCAGGCCGGGTCGATGACCGCCGCCAAGCGTCTTCGAACGCGCGAACTGGCGAGGGCCAACCCGTCGGCAGTCCCTTGATCCGGCAAGCCTGTTGGAAGGGGCTGGCTCGCCCGCCCTTCGATCAAATTGTATTGCGATGGAACTGGTTTATAGCGTTTCTACTCGGCTCAAAAGAGGATCAAGGCGTGTCAGGGGGGCGATACTTATCTCGGTCTCGGAGGAGAGTATTAGCCGCCTGCTGTGTCTCCTTTGGCATTCTGCTTTGGGTCGCGGCGATTGCTCTGCGGCCGGCGCCAGCAAATGCGGGCGACGTCAACATCCCCACATTCAAGCACGGCTACTCGGAATCATTAGAGGCGCATCGATCACGGCCGGCATCATTGTGATCGCCGCGGGCTGAGCCCTGCTTCGACGGGCATGGCCATCAATTGCTCCGGCGCCGGGTAGCGCGCCGCAAATCTCTCGCTTCCATTGAGCTGCTTCGACCGCCGGTCCCCCCGCAACCGGCAATACCCTTTAATCTTGGCACGCCGCTGAATTATAAGACAAAAGCGTCAGCCATAAAGTCTGACCTCGGACCTGATGGGAGGAAACAATGATCATCTCCGGCGCTGGCACCGGCGGCACCCTGTCGGATCTCGAACATAGCCGGCAACTGCGCCGTGCGGTGATCGCGAGCACGATTGGCACGACGATCGAGTGGTACGATTTCTTTATCTACGGCACGGTCACCGGGCTTGTCTTTGCCAAGCTCTATTTTCCACAATCCGACCCGCTGGTCGGCACCTTGCAGGCCTTTGCGGTCTATGCTGTCGGCTTTGTGGCGCGGCCAATCGGCGCGGCGATTTTCGGCCATTACGGCGATCGGATCGGGCGCAAGGCGGCGCTGATCGCGACCTTGCTGCTGATGGGGTTGGCGACCTTTGCCGTCGCTTTTGTTCCGACTTATGCCAGCATCGGGATCTGGGGCGCGATCGTGCTGACAGTCCTGCGATTTGTTCAGGGGGTGGGCGTCGGCGGCGAATGGGGCGGCTCGGTGCTGTTGTCGATGGAATGGGCGCGCACCAGCAGCCATCGCGGCTTTGTCGCATCCTGGCCGCAATTTGGGGTGCCGGCGGGGCTGTTTTTGGCGAACCTCGTCGTCTTGGTGTTCAGCACGATTTCGGGTTCGGGTTTTCTGAGCTGGGGCTGGCGCATCCCGTTTGCGGTCAGCATCGTGCTGGTCGGGATCGGCCTCTATATCAGGCTCGGAATTCTCGAAACTCCGGTTTTCGCCCGTCTCGTCGCCGAAAACCGGATCGAGCGCAGCCCAGCCATCGAGGTCATCAAGCGTCAGCCCAGAGAAATCATTTTGACCGCGCTGGTGCGTATGGGCGAACAGGCGCCGTTTTACATTTTCACCGCGTTTGTTTTTACCTATGGGATCACGGCGCTGCACATGTCGCGCAACCTGCTGCTGATTGCAGTTCTGACTGCGGCGGTCGTCTCGTTCTTTACGATTCCTTATGCCGGTTATCTCTCTGACCGGATCGGCCGCCGGCGCATGTATATGATCGGCGCGGCGGCGACCGGAGTTTTCAGCTTTATCTATTTTGCACTGCTCGACACCGCGGTCCCGGGCTGGGTGTTTCTTGCGATCGTTTTGTCGCTGATCCCGCACGATATGATGTACGGGCCGCAGGCAGCGTTGATCGCCGAATGCTTTACCGGCCGACTGCGCTACAGCGGCGCCTCGCTTGGCTATCAGCTGGCCTCGATCATCGCCGGCGGGCCGGCGCCGCTGATCGCGACGGCGTTGTTTGCGGCATACAAATCCGGCTATGCGATCGCGCTTTTTATCTTCGGTTGTGCGGTCATCAGCCTGATCTCGGCGTCATTGCTGCCTGATTACACCGGCCGCGACATCTCTGCCGAGTACGATCGGGGGTAAAATCAATCTTTCTCCGTTATTGCGGCGCTAATAACCAAATGGTTGGCAGGTTGTGCGACCGCTGCTAGGTTGGAAGCATCAAATGGTCCCCGCGCATCGCACCCCCGGGGACGCATAACCGGCGACGGCAATCCCGGCACCTGCGGAGGAGGCAACATGAGCACGGCCGAAACAGCAACACCTGGACTCGGCCTGACCGAAAGCGAGCATCGCAGACAGTTGCGTCGCGCATTGATTGCCAGCACGGTCGGCACCACGATTGAATGGTATGATTTCTTACTTTACGGGCAAGTAACGGGGCTGGTTTTCGGCAAGCTCTTTTTTCCGAAATCAGATCCGATGGTTGGCGTGTTGCAGGCATTCGCTGTGTTTTTTGTAGGATTTGTCGGGCGTCCGATCGGGGCGGCGATTTTCGGCCATTGGGGGGATCGGATCGGCCGCAAGGCAACTTTGATCGCGACGTTGCTGATCACCGGCGCCGCGACTTTTGCGGTCGGTCTTGTTCCTGGCTATGCCAGCATTGGCATATGGGGTGCCGGCTTGTTGACAGTAATCCGCCTGATCCAAGGTATCGGTGTCGGCGGGGAGTGGGGTGGCTCCGTGCTGCTCGCGATGGAGTGGGCGCAGACCACCAAGAATCGCGGCTTTCTTGCGGCATGGCCGCAATTTGGCGGGCCAGCCGGACTGTTTCTCGCCAATGTCGCGGTGTTGCTCTTTAGCTGGCTCTCTGGCGATCAGTTTCTCGTTTGGGGGTGGCGGATCCCGTTTTTCTTGAGCATCGTCATGGTCGGGATCGGTTTGTGGATTCGACTGGGCATCACCGAGACACCGGTTTTCCGCAAAGTAATCGAGGAAGACCGAATAGAGCGAGTGCCGGTACTGCAAGTACTCAAGCGTCAACCTAAACAGGTCATACTGAGCGCATTGCTGCGAATGCCCGAGCAGGCACCGGGCTACATCGTGGGCACCTTCATATTTACATACGCGACGACGGTGCTCGGCGCGCAGCGGAATTTCGTGTTGATCGCTGTTCTCTTTCAGGCCGTCCTTGGATTTCTCTGGGTGCCGGTGGCAGGACGTCTGTCCGATAGCATCGGTCGAAAGAACATGTACATAATCGGCAGCATATTTGTCGGCGTCTTCGGGTTCATCTACTTTGCGTTGCTCGATACCAAGATACCGAGCTTAATATTCATCGCCATCGCGTTATCGCTACTTCCGGCCACGACCTGTTACGGTCCACAGGCGGCACTGATCGCGGAAAGCTTTACTCCCCGGTTGCGATATAGCGGCACTTCACTCGGCTATCAGCTCGCTTCGATCATTGCCGGTGGTCCGTCACCGTTCATCGCAGCAGCACTGTTCGCCACCTTTCATTCAAGCTTTCCGATCGCTCTCTACATCATGGCTTGTGGGATCATCGGGGTCGTCGCGACATCGATGCTGACGGACTACACCAACAAAGACATTTCGGCCGAGTATCACGGGGTCTGATTGAATGGCCCGCGGGCGCCGTGCCGCCTCGGAGACGAGAGACTACGGAGCCTGCTGCGTGGAGGCCTGAGGCGGTCCGAGAGCTGTCGCGTTGCGATAACGCGATCGTGTCATGCGGGTTCAGCGTTGATCGCCGACTGCTTTACCGGCCGGCTGCGCTACAGCGGCGCCTCGCTTGGCTATCAGCTGGCATCGATCATCGCCGGCGGGCCGGCGCCGCTGATCGCGACGGCGTTGTTTGCCGCATACAAATCCGGCTATGCGATCACGGTGTTCATCTTAGGTTGCGCGGTCATCAGCCTGATCTCGGCGTCACTGCTGCCTGATTACACCGGCCGCGACATCTCTGCCGAGTACGATCGGGTCTGACCGATCGGTACAGATTCTTGGGATCTGACCGAGCGGCAGGGTTGGCAGGCTCGTCCGTCGCTGATAAGTTGCTCAAAAGAAAGGACTCCGGCGCTGTCGCGTATCGGGGCAACGACACCGCCCGGCCAACCGCCGGTATGTGGAGGAGACATGACCACCGCGGAAATGACAGCCATCCCCGGCATCACCAACGCCGTACATCGCGCCCAGCTGCGCCGGGCGGTGATTGCCAGCACGGTCGGAACGACCATCGAATGGTACGATTTTCTGCTATACGGAACGGTCACCGGGCTGGTGTTTGGCAAGCTATATTTCCCGCACTCCTCGCCATTGATCGGCGTGTTGCAGGCGTTTGGCGTCTTCTTTGTCGGCTTTGTCGGACGGCCGATCGGCGCCGCCATTTTTGGTCACTGGGGCGACCGGATCGGTCGCAAGGCGACCCTTATCGCCACCTTGCTGGTCACCGGCCTTGCCACCTTCGCGGTCGGGTTGGTGCCGGGCTATGCCAGCATCGGGGTGTGGGGAGCGGTTCTGCTGACGATCATCCGCTTGATCCAAGGGATCGGAGTCGGTGGCGAATGGGGCGGCTCGGTGCTGCTGGCGATGGAATGGGCGCGATCCAACAACAATCGTGGCTTTATCGCCTCCTGGCCGCAATTCGGTGCACCAGCTGGGCTGTTTCTCGCCAATTTGGCGGTGCTGCTATTCAGCTGGCTGTCCGGCGATCAGTTCTATACCTGGGGTTGGCGCATTCCGTTCTTTATCAGCATCATCATGGGTGGCATCGGCTTGTGGATTCGCCTCGGAATTCTCGAAACCCCTGTCTTTCAGAAAGTTGTCGCCGAGGATCGGGTCGAGCGGGTCCCGGTGCTGCAGGTGTTGAAGCGTCAACCAAAGCAGGTAGCCCTGACCGCATTATTGCGGATGCCGGAGCAGGCGCCCGGCTACATCGTCGGCACGTTCATCTTCACTTATGGGACTCAGGTCCTCGGTGCTTCCCGCAACTTTCTGCTGATTGCCCTCCTGGTCCAGACTGTTTTGGGCTTTGCCTGGGTCACGGTCGCCGGCTCCCTGTCCGACCGCGTCGGCCGCAAGAACATGTACATCATCGGCTGCCTGTTTATCGCTGTTTTTGGTTTCGTGTATTTCGCTCTGCTTAATACCAGGCATCCGGTGGCGATTTTTATCGCGGTGGCCGTATCGCTGGTCCCGATCATGACGATGTACGGGCCGGAGGCGGCGCTGATCGCGGAGAGCTTTTCGCCGCGGCTGCGCTACAGCGGCGCCTCGCTCGGTTATCAGCTCGCCTCGATCATCGCCGGCGGTCCCTCGCCGTTTATCTCGACAGCGCTCTATGCCAAGTTCCATTCGAGCCTGCCGATCGCGCTCTACATTGTGCTTTGTTCCATTATCGGCATCGTCTCGACGGCGCTGCTGAGAGACTACACGAACCGGGACATATCCAATGAATACGATCGGGTGTGAAGATGCGAGCGCCTGCAGTTCTTACTGGGTAGCCAGACTTCTCAGCCTGCGATGGCATAGGAAGTTCTAACCTGCGATGGCATAGGAAGTTCTAAAAAGAGCACCGCAAAACTGGGAGGGTTACGATGGCGTCAGACGAAATCAGCGTGAGCGGCCTTTCGCAGATTGAACATAGCGCGCATCTGCGGCGGGCGCTGATCGCCAGCACGGTCGGCACCCTGATCGAGTGGTACGACTTTCTGCTCTACGGTACGGTGACGGCACTGGTCTTCGGCAAGCTCTTTTTTCCGCATTCCAGTCCGATTGTCGGTGTGCTCGAAGCCTTCAGCGTTTTCTTCATCGGCTTTGTCGGGCGGCCGATTGGTGCGGCGATTTTCGGCCACTGGGGCGACCGCATCGGCCGCAAGGCGACCCTGATCGTCACGCTGCTGATCACCGGGCTTGCCACCGTCGCCGTTGGCCTGGTTCCGACCTATGCCTCGATTGGCATCTGGGGTGCGATCCTGATGACCATCATCCGCCTGATCCAAGGGATTGGCGTCGGCGGCGAATGGGGTGGCTCGGTATTGCTGGCGATGGAATGGGCGCGCACCAGTAAGAATCGCGGCTTTTTGTCGTCTTGGCCGCAATTCGGGGCGCCTGCCGGGTTCTTTCTCGCCAATCTCGCGGTCCTCCTCTTCAGCTGGCTGACTGGCCCGCAGTTCCTGACCTGGGGCTGGCGCATCCCGTTTTTCCTCAGCATCATCATGGTCGGGATTGGATTGTGGATCAGGCTCGGCATTCTCGAGACCCCGGTATTTCAGCGGGTCGTCGAGGAAGAGCGCGTCGAGCGCGTGCCTGTTCTTGAAGTCTTCAAGCGCCACCCCAAGCAGGTTGCGCTGACCGCGATCCTGCGGCTGCCCGAGCAGGCGCCCGGCTACCTCTTCGGCGCCTGGGTCTTCACCTACGGAACCCAGGTGCTTGGCGCCTCGCGCAATTTTCTGCTGATCGCGGTGCTGGTCGCAGCCGTCGCCGCCTTTATCTGGGTCGTATGCACCGGAACGCTGTCCGATTACATCGGCCGCAAGAACATGTACATGATCGGCTGTGTGGTTATGGGGATTTACGGGTTTGTCTACTTCGCCTTGCTCAACACCAAGATACCGGGTCTGATGTTTCTCGGGATCGTGCTGTCGCATATGGCGGTCATGACATTATACGGCCCCGAGGCGGCGTTAATCGCGGAAAGCTTTACACCGCGGTTGCGCTACAGCGGCTGCTCGCTCGGCTACCAGCTCGCCTCGGTTATTGCCGGCGGTCCGGCGCCATTCATCGCGACGGCGCTGTTCGCGGCGTTCCATTCGAGCTTGCCGATCGCGATCTACATCGCGCTGTGCGCGGTAATCGGCCTCGTCTCGACGGCGCTCTTGACCGACTATACCGGCAAGGACATCTCGGCCGAATATCAGGGAATCTGAATTCGATAGACGGAGCTGTAGCGGCCGCAGCGGCCCCCAAGCTGCAGGTCCGTGAGCGCGCACAGCCGCGGGATTGTGTGCTAAGGTGCTGCATCGATAGCAGCGTCTGGAACGGCATTGATCGACAACGCGCGCCTCGGACTGCCCGATTTTGAACCGGGGCATGTCTGGCTGGTCGGGGCTGGTCCCGGCGACCCCGGACTACTGTCCGCATTGGCCTTGCACGCGCTCGGCCAAGCCGATGTCGTTGTTTATGACGCGCTCGTTGACCCCCGGATTTTGCGCCTCGCTCAGCCCGCTGCCGCGCTCGATTACGCCGGCAAGCGCGGCGGCCGGCCTTCGCCAAGCCAGCCCGACATTTCGGCGCGGATCATTCGCCTTGCGCGAGAGCAAAAGCGAGTGCTGCGCCTCAAGGGCGGCGATCCTTTTGTCTTCGGGCGGGGTGCGGAAGAGGCGCTGGCGCTCGTCGCCGCCGGAATCTCATTTCGTATCGTTCCCGGGATCACCGCTGGGATTGGCGGTCTCGCTTATGCCGGGATCCCGGTCACTCATCGAGAGACGAACTCGGCCGTCACCTTTGTGACCGGCCACAATAGCGCCGGCGCAGTGCCCGACGGTCTCGATTGGAAGGCGATCGCCCGCGGCTCGCCGGTGCTCGTGCTCTACATGGCGCTAAAGCACCTGCCTTCGATTGTCGGGCGGCTGATCGCGGCAGGTCGGGCAGGCAACGAGCCGGCCGCAATCGTCAGCAATGCAAGCACACCCGACCAGCAAGTGCTGGTCTCCACCTTGCGGGAGATTGCCGAGCTTTCCTCCTCGGCCCCGACGCCGGCAATCATCGTAGTAGGCGAAGTGGTGCGGCTGCGTGCAGGTCTCGACTGGCTCGGCGCCTTCGCGGGACGGCAGCTCGATCCCAACCCGCTCACGCGAGAGAAGCGGCGCTGACACCATGACGTTTGCCGGCATGGCGCCATCGCGCGCGGAGTCTTGTTAGTTTCTCGTCGGCCTTGCGTTTCTTGCAGGGCCAAAGCCCAGGGAATAGAGGGGAGAGTGCGCCTTGGGGATGGCGTAAAAGCCAAGGTGCATACAGAAACCTGTTGTCACATCTGGATCGGCTCAACGGAGATTGCTGCTTGATTATTTCTCCCTCGAGATTGTCGCACGACGCGATCGACGAAGCGAGCCGCCGCTACGCGGCTGATAGGCCACGATTTCCGGCATGATGACGGATGTGCTCGACCGCTGGCGGCAGCCGCCAAGCGCCGAGTATCTGATCGCCAAAGCCCAGCGCCAGACGGGTTTGAGCGATTTCGGCGACCTGCCCTTCGAGCAGCCGATGCGCTTGCTGTTGCAGGCCTGTCGCGAGGAGGCCCAACTGAGTCTGTTCGGCGGTGCTGCAATCCGCTGGGATACGGTGCGGTTCCTCGCGAACCTGCTGCGTCTACGTGACGAGGAAAAGCGCTGCCCCGAGATCCTCGATCAACCAATCGAGGCGCCAATCGTGATCGCCGGTCTGCCTCGCTCGGGCACGACGTTTCTGCACAGCCTATTGGCTGAAGATCCGGCGAACATCGTGCCTCGCGTTTGGCAGCTGATCCACCCTTATCCCTCGCCCCGAGACCAAAAGCGGGAGGCGATCGATCGGCGGGAACAGCGGGTGGCCCGGCAATTGCAGATGTTCCAGATCTTGGCGCCGAGATTTCGCCGGCTGCATCCGATCACGGCGTCGTCGCCGCAAGAATGCTCTGAGATCACCGCCCACGTTTTTGCCAGCCTGCGTTTTGACACCACCTATCGAATTCCGAGCTACCGACGCTGGCTCGACAATGCCGGGCATCTCGACGCTTATCGCTTTCACAAGCGGTTCCTGCAGCATTTGCAGCACCAATGCAGGAAAGGTCGTCGGTGGGTACTCAAATGCCCCGATCACATTTTCGCGCTCGGGGCGCTGCGCTGCGTCTATCCCGATGTCAATCTGGTGTTCGTGCATCGCGATCCGGTCGCCATGCTCGCTTCGGTGGCCAGGCTCACCGAGGTGTTGCGACGGCCCTTTGGTCGGCATGTCGATCGCTTCGAAGTCGGCCGCGAGGACAGTGACCGATGGCTTGCTGCAGCCGAATTGATGATCAATGCGGCCGACGATGACAGGCTCCAACCGCCGATTTTTCATGTTCGCTACCTGGATCTTGTCGCCGACCCTGCGGGAACCATAGCCGCGCTCTATCATTATTTTGGCCGCGCTCTCGATTCTTACACAGCCGCTCGCATCAAGCACCGGGTGGCTGCAAACCCTAATGGCGGTTACGGCGGCCGCCGTGCGCGACTTGAGGATTACGGCCTCGATCCTGGCCGCGAGCACCAACGTTACGCCCGCTATATGGCGCGTTTCGGGATTGCTCCAGAGCCGGACCGTGTTCGCTGATCATTAAGCTCGGTTGGATCCGCTCCGCTGCTAATCGCGGTGGTGCTTACAATCGAACTCGCGACTGGCGAGGGCAGACCCGGATGGGGCGGGGGATGCGTGATCTCTCGGAACCGGTCGCGGCATCGCCGCAAGCAGGGCCGGGATGAACATCAGGCTTGCGACCAGCGTGCAGCCAAGACTGATCAGAAGCAGCTGCCCCATGCTCGCCGTCCCCGGGTGAGCCGACAAGGCCAGCGAACCGAACGCGGTTCCGGTGGTCAAGGCCGAGAACAGGATCGCCCGCGCTGTCGCCGAGCCCAGCATAGCGATGCGTCCTGCCCGCCAGTTCATGACGAAATAGATGTTGAACGACACTCCCACGCCCAGCAACAACGGCAGCGCGATGATGTTCGCGTAGTTGAGCGGCAAGGGAAGGGCGACCATCACGATGACCGTCATCAGCGCCGATAACAGCAACGGCGCTAATACCAGCGCGGCATCGAGCAAACGGCGCAATGCGACAAACAGAATGACCGCAATTGCCACGACTGCCGCGATCGCAGCTGATCGGAACGAGCCGACAATAGTCGCGCTGGTCGCTTCGATGGTTACCGCCGGACCGCCGGCATTAGGAGCAACACTGGTCACCTCACGAACGAATTCAGCGAGACCGCTGGTGGTGCGTGCCGCGGGCTTTGGCAGGACCTGAATGCGCGCCCGCCCGTCGGGCAACACCCAGTCCCGCGCGAGCGAAGCCGGGATGCTCTGCAAAGTGGCAGGCGCGGCAGAGAGCGCGGTGCGCAATTGCTTGAGCTGCATCGGCAGGAAGCGCACCAGCGCCTCGTTGACCGCCATGACCTGATTGTTGGATGCGGCGACGAGCCGCCGCAGATCGCGTTCAAGCGCCGCGAGCTGTGGATCGACCGATTTGCCAAGCACCGGAGCGATCTCTTGCGCGGCGTTGTTGGCGGCCGCACGGATTTGGTCGGCAGAGGGCGCAGGAGCCTCTTTGCTCGGCGTAAGCGTCGGGCCGAGAAGCAAGGCCGCATCCTGGATTTGCGACAGCTTCTGTCCCTGGTCCTTGGGCACGAAGCTGTTGATTGACAGGACGCTCGAGACCAGAGGCAATTTGTCGAGCCGGTCCGATAGGGCCGCTGCATCGGCGGTGTTCGGTGACAGGATGTCGATCGTGAATGGATTGGTCACGGGCGAGTCGATCAGGTCCTGGAGCGTCTTCATCGCCTCGGTATTGGGATTCTTGGTATGCAGCGGGTTTGCGTCAAAGCTCAGCCGCGGCACCAGGACGGCACCGAGGATGGCGACAGCCGCAAACCCGGCGAGCAGCGGAAAACGCCGGCGGCGCACAACATTGTCGAGCGGCGCCGCCCAGCGAAACCCGACCTCGGCCAGCTCGCCGTGAGGTCGAAAAGCGGTAATCAGGGCTGGCAGAAATGTCAGCGTGCAAATAAACGCAATCAGCATGCCCACCCCGGCAATCAAGCCGAGTTCGGCGACCCCGCGAAAGTCAGTCGGCACAAAAGCAAGAAACCCGGCCGCGGTCGCCGCCGCCGCAACCAGGATCTGACCGCCGACTCGCCGCCCGGTTTCCCTCAGCGCCGCTACTGGATCGGGGGCCTCCCGCCTGATTTCGCGATAGCGGACAGAGAATTGGATCGCAAAATCCACGGCGATGCCGACGAATAAAATGCCGAACCCCACCGAGACCAAATTCAGGGTGCCAACGGCCGCCGCCGCAAACAACACCGTCAGCATCAAGCCGAGGCCAAGCGTCAGCAGAATCGGAATGATCAGCCGCCAGGATCGCACCGCCAAAAACAGCCACAGCGAAATCAGCACGATGCTGCCGGCGAGCCCGGCGACGGTGCCCTCGGCGACCGAGGCAAATTCCTCATCAGCCAAGGCCACATTGCCGGTGATGCGGACACGGGCGTGACCGGATTCGACAAACGGAAGTTTTGCAGCTGCGGCGCGG
>JAFAOB010000427.1 GCA_019238055.1 Alphaproteobacteria bacterium | reverse complement strand
CAATACGCCATCGGCGATTAGAAAGGCCGAGGCGCGCAGATGGTCGGCAATGACCCGATGCGAGACCGCATGCGCGCCATCGGCCGCGACTCCCGACATCTCGGCCGAAGCTTCGATCAGGCTGCGGAACAGGTCGATGTCGTAATTGTCGTGCTTGCTTTGCAGGACGGCGGCGATGCGTTCGAGCCCCATGCCGGTGTCGATCGACGGCCGCGGCAGCGGCATGCGCTCGCCGGAGCCGAGCTGCTCGTACTGCATAAAGACAAGGTTCCAGATCTCGACAAAGCGGTCGCCATCGGCCTCCGGGCTGCCCGGAGGCCCGCCCGTGATCCCCGGACCATGATCCCAAAAGATCTCCGAGCACGGTCCGCACGGGCCGATATCGCCCATCGCCCAGAAATTGTCCGAGGTCGCGATGCGGATGATGCGGTCATCGGGCAACCCGGCGATCCGGGACCATAGCCGGGCCGCCTCGTCGTCCTCGGCGTAGACCGTGACCAGCAGGCGGTCGCGCGGCAGGCCAAAATCGCGGGTGATCAGAGTCCAGGCCAGTTCGATCGCCCGGTCCTTGAAGTAATCACCAAACGAGAAATTGCCGAGCATCTCGAAAAACGTGTGGTGCCGCGCGGTATAGCCAACGTTTTCGAGGTCGTTATGCTTGCCGCCGGCGCGCACGCATTTTTGCGAGGTGGCGGCGCGCTGATAGGGCCGCTTTTCGACACCGGTAAAGACATTCTTGAACTGGACCATCCCGGCATTGGTAAACAGCAGGGTCGGGTCGTTGCGCGGTACCAGCGGGCTCGACGCCACGATCTCATGATCATTCCTGGCGAAATAGTCGAGAAACGCGGTGCGGATGTCGTTGGTCGTATGCATGAGCAAGATTGTGGCGTTGCGCCGCTGCAGTGCAAGAGCCCGATTCGCGGATCAGCCGCGATTTTATCGCCCGCGGGCTAGGGTGAATGTCTGAAAAAGCCACAGGTCGCGAAGCAGCGGTCGCAAGCTTCGCCTGATCCGGCCGGCCATGGTGGCGATTGGTTGCCAATCACCACCATGGCCGGCCGCGGTCTACTATTTACCACGATAACATCCGCGACCCGGCTAACCAGCGACTATCTCGCGTAAAGCCTGGCTCGATTAGCGGGCCTTTTTGCGCAGAGCTACGGATCTAGCCATCGCGAACATCGTCGGCGCAACTCGGCACAGGAAGGAGTCGATCCGATCAACGATGCTCAGCACAGAATTCGGGAGCTCGACGGTTCTGGTTTTTGCCGTTACACCCCCTGACAGGGGGAACAGCATACACTCGCTGAACACGTCGCGGGCAATCTCATATCCTGGCAGGTTTCTCTCAAACAGCCGCTTGTCTCCGAACAGGAGATGACTAATCGCGTTGTTGCCAGACCACGGGTCTGCGGGGTCATTCGCGCAAGATGCCGGGTCAAAGACGGCGCAGTCAAACGACCATCCCTCATGCCGCATAATCCGCAGCGCGAGCAACATTAGCAAACTCGGATTCGTTTCCAGGAGGAGCAGATAGCCGCCATTTTTTAGACATCGGTGAGCATCCAACAAGAATTTGATCGGTGTCGCCAAGTGGTGGATTACATTAACACAGATAATGACGTCGATGGTTTTGGCGCCAAATGGAAGATCCAATGCATCAATGCAAAGATCTATCCATGGGTACGGCGACACGTCGGTAGCAATGAGATTTTTATGGTCAATAAAACACTTCGACAGACCAGCTCCGGCGCCGATTTCGATGACGATGTCATCATTTCGGATGAATTCGTTCATCCATTCGTATCGCTTGCGAAGCAGAAACTGAAGATTGTTCATTTTCTTCGAATCAAAATCCATACGGGCGCGGACAAGATTGCCCTCTGAGGCCATTCTATTTTGTGCATGCTTCGGCAGATAGTTGGTTGAAAATCTTGGGTTGAAAGCCATGCCGAGGCCGATCTCTGCTGCGGCGAAGATCTCGAGCTCTCCGCCAACATAGCGATAGCTCATGCTGCCGGCTGCGCCAGACCGATTACCGGACGGTTCGGTTTGGGGCCGGAGCCTTCGCGCCCGGCGACAAACGCGTCGCAATCGACAATTGGGACGATCAGCCGGCTGCTGCGCCCGGCCAGCATCGTCAGGCTCGCCGCGACCGCGACGACAACGGTTTGCAACAGGATAATCAGCAGATCGCCGAACGCAGTGGTGGCCCAGCCGGGGACCGCGAGATTGGTTGTCAGCCGGGTGACTGCGACGGCGACGACGCCGAGAGCAGCCAATGCCGCGATGCCGCCCGTGGCGAGCAGCACGCGAACTAGGATCACGTCGCTGTAGACGGACATCGCGCTGAGACCGTGAACGATCAATCCTGGTAGGTTCATTTTCGAACAGCCGCAGCATCGGATGCCGCGCACCGTCGGAACGGTCATGTACGGCACCCGCGATCGCATCACGGCAGCGGCAAGATTATTCCACAGCTCGGGCATGTGGACGAGCCGACACACCGCCGGTATCGGGATGAGGCAATAATTCCCAAAGTTGATCGCCCGTCCGGTCAAGACGCGAAACAGCAGGCGGTAAAGCCAATACCACAGCCGAAAGGCACCGGGTTCGGCACGTCGCGCCCTGGCCGCCACCACGATATGCTGCGGCTGCCGCGTACCGGCGGCGAGCAGCGCGCCGATGTCGGCCGGCCGATCCTGCCCGTCGCTGTCCATCACTAGCACCGCTTCGCCCAAGCCGGCTTCGGCAACCGCGCACAGCCCCACCGCGATCGCCCGCTGATGGCCGAAATTGGCGGCTAGACGAATGATCTCGATCGATAAGACGCATGAACCCAATGGCAGCTCAATGCTGGCCGCTTCGAACCGTTCGACCGAGCCGTCATCGACCGCGCAAATGTGGAATTTTAGACCTGACCTGGCGAACCGGTCGGAGATCTCGGTCACGAGCGCGGCGAAGGTATCCCAGTCGTCAAGGACCGGCATCACGATCGCTATCGTTTTCGACATAGGGTGCATCAGCCCGATAACACCGCACCAGTTTGGTTCAGCGGGGTTAAAATCGAGTAAATCAGCAACAGCAGCCGCGGCTGCTGCGTGGTGCCGCGTTTCCGTAATCCGACCAAGGGCTTTAGACCCGCTCATTCATTGTCGGTAAGGCTATTGCTGCTATTTGAGCATGGTATCCGGCGCTCGCCAGGACCGGCGCGACCTTTTACCGGGTGCAGCCATCAGCGGAAATCGTCGACGGCCCTGGCCTCTAGTACAGCGGGGCGACCATTGATAGAGAGAGAGCCGGCCGGGAACCGTCCGGGGAACTTGGCTCGACGCGTTAGGTGCGCCGTGCTAGCGGAGCTGCCAGCTTGGCAATTGCTGGTGCTTGCGGCTGCCACCGGTTTGCTCTGGGCGACGAGCCTATTTGATTGGAGCTTTGTCGCCGTGCGGCACGCCTTCTGGCAATTCCCAATGGGAATCGACATGCAGCAGGTGCTCGCCGCCTACTACTATTACGTACAGAGCCCGTGGCAACTGCCGCTATTTTATGTCTCGGCGCTAGGCGCCCCGACCGGGACCAACATCATTTTTACCGACGCCGTGCCGATCGCGGCACTAGCCGGCAAGCTGATCCACAGCCTTATCGGGGTCATCATCAACCCCTACGGCGCCTTTCTCCTTCTGTGCTTTATTCTTCCCGGCGTAGCGATGACCTTCGTGCTGATCGCGACCAGGACCCGCTACGCGCTGGCGGCAGTTACCGGCGCCATCTTCGCCGACGCTATGCCGGCTTTGCTATGGCGGTGGGGGGACATCGCTCTCGAGGCGCAGTTTCTGCTGATCGGCGCATTGGCCCTCTATCTGTTTTCGTTGCGCGCGCGGTGCTGGCGTGGGCTTGCGGCAGGCTGGATCGGCTATCTCGCCCTCACCTACCTGACAAACATCTATCTCTTCGCGATGGTCGGCGCGGTTTGGCTATGCGCCGTAGTCCAGCGAGAGTTCGCCGGACTGACAACGATGCGAGAGGCCCTTGCAACCAGAGCGCTGACGGTCGCCGCGATAGCGGTTGTTATCGCCCTCGGCGGGCAATTCGGTGCCGGGGGGGCACTGCCCTTCGCCGAATACGGGCACTATTCGATGAACCTGCTGTCGCCTTTCGTGCCTCAGGGCGGCGGGGTTTTCTATGGAATGGCGGGGATCATCGACACCACCGGCGGTCAGTACGAAGGCTTCAACTATCTCGGGCTGGGGCTTTTGGTAGCCTCGGTCTTTGTACTGCCGACCGAGGTCGGATGGTTGAGGCACAATGCCCGGCGCCACACCGCACTCCTGATTGCCTGCGCCGCGTTGACGGCAGTGGCGGTTTCGCATCGCGTATTCCTCGGCCACTGGCTGATCCTGACGTTGCCGATGCCGGATCCGCTCAATCATTTGTTTGGGATATTTCGGTCCAGCGGCCGGTTTTTCTGGCTGATAGGCTATGCGCAGATCGCAGTGGTGGTGGTGCTCGCCTACCGCCGCCCGCGTCCGGGGATGGCACTCTGCCTGTTTGGCGCAGCACTCCTCCAGATTTGCGATGTACGGCCGCTGCACGACCACATCGTCGATACGATTGCCGCCGGACGGGGGGCGGAAGAACTCGATCACAACGAAGTGGCACGCCTGGTCGCCGGGGCCGGGATGATCGAGGTCGCACCCAGCTTTCAGTGCAGCGCTAGCATCAAACAAATCTCGGCCAACGTGCAGCTGATGTTAGCGGCAGCGCGGGCGGATGTTCCAACCAACACCGTCTATATGGCACGGCAAAGCTACGGCCTGGGCTGGTGGGACGTGCTGCGCCGACCCGCCCGCGGTGCTGAAATGTTTGAGGAGCACCGCTCCCAGTATTGCCAGCGAGAAATTGAGCAGGTCCGCAACGGCGGGCGCCCGGACGATGTTTTTGTGCTGCTTTCAGATCGGCCGCGGCTGGAACAAATAGCGCCGGGCGTCACCTGCTCGCGCCTTTCCTGGGCGCGATACTGCCAAGCGCATGGAAATGACCAGGCCGGCCAGCAATAATCGGTGCCGCGGTGTCCGGCGGTTGCGATAGCCACCAGACCCGAACAAAATTCTCAGCCGGTTGCCTCTTCACCGGCATTTAATCTTGCCGCGGCTAGGTTAGCACCGGCGATATGGACGCAACCCACTCCGCATTTGCCATCCCGGCGGCGAGCCGGCGCATGGCCTATCGCTTGGCCATCCCGGCCACAGCATTGCTGCTGTATTGCGTATTCGTCGCGCTATGGTTGTGGGGGCCGCATACCATTTACTTCAACATCTTGCGGCTGTTCGGCTTTGAGCCGTTTCGCTTTCCGTTCCTCGACATTCATGCAGTGCTATCGGCCGCGCAATGTCACCGCCTCGGGGTCGACGTCTATTTAACGAATCCGTGCGATGCGCTCGGCCGGGTGCACGCCTATTCGCCGGTGTGGCTGCGGATCACGCCTGCTTTTCTCGATACCAGCAACATCACTGTGGTCGGACGCAGTCTCGGCCTGCTATTCGTCGCTTCATTGATGGCGTTGTGCCGTCCGACCACGCGCGGCGAGGCACTGCTGATGATGTTCACCGCAGTTTCGCCGATGACCGTCTACGTGCTCGAACGCGCCAATAGCGATCTGGTCGGGTTTTTATCGATATCGGCCGGCTGTGCTTTATTGCGTGCCCCGCGCCCGACCCGGTTCGTCGGCTATGGGCTTTTTTTCTTTGCCGGGTTGCTGAGATACTTCCCGCTAGTCTTGCTGGTGGTGCTTTCTCGCGAGCGGCGGCGCAGCGCAATCTCAGTTGCCATGGTGACGAGCTCGGTGCTGCTGATTTTGATCCTTTTCGATTACACCGAGTTACGGAAGGCTTTGGTGAACATACCACGGCTTTCCTACTTCGCTGATTCGTTCGCCGCGGTGAACCTTCCTTTCGGGCTCGCCTCGGCGCTCGCGATCCCGTTCCAACGCGCCCTTGCGGTTATGCTTCTGGCTTTGCTTATCGTATTGACCGCCGCAAGGACGCGGCGCTCGCTCGCTATTGTCGATCGTGCGGCGTGTGATTGGAGTACATTCGAGGCAGACTGTACGGTTGTCGGCGCGCTATCGGTGATCGCGTGTTTTTTGCCGGTCAGAACATCGATTATCGCGGCGTTTATTTCGTGCTGGTGATGCCGGGCTTGCTGCATCTTCGCACAACCGCCGGCACCGCAGAGGTGCGCCAGTTTCTGTCACGCATCGCGGCAGGGGTCCTGGTCGTGGCCTGGGAACAGGTCTTCCGCCGTATCGACCATGCCGTGACCGCCTATATACCGATCGAAGCGATAAGAGTCCGCGCTGAGCTCCTGTTCTGGCTTGGCCGCGAACTCGTGTGGTGGTGGCTGATCGCGGGGCTCACCGCAATCGTGCTCTCGTATCTATGGCAACTGCCGCTGGTCAGCGCCACGGCCGCTAGGTTGCCAACGTTTTCGCGATTGCTCAGGCAACCATCGCGCTGACCAGCGCCCGATGAACCCGCGGCTCAGCGCAGTCGCGCCGCCACCGCCGGCAATCCCGCGATGTCGATGCCGTGGCGCGCCGCTTCAGCAATCAGTGTCAACGGGTCGGCCCCGTCGCGCAGGCGCGTCAATGCCCATAACAGGGTCGAACGGGTGCCGCTGCGGCAATGCGCCACGATCGGCTCGGCCGCCTCCCGCAGAGTCGCGGCAAACGCATCGACATCGCTGCGGCTGAGACTGGCTGCGGTAATCGGGATATGGTGATATGCAATCCCCTTTGCCTCGGCGAGCTTTCGCGCTTCGGCCGCCGGCAATTGTCCGAGATCCTCGCCGTCCGGCCGATTGTTGATGATCGTGTGCACGCCAGCCGCCGCCAGCGCCTCGATATCTGCCCGATCGAGCCGCCCGCTGACATTGAAACCCGGCGCCAAAGTTATGAGCTCGGCTGTCATGCTGTTCCTCCGCTCCTGCAATGGTGCAGATTTGCAGCCGCAGCCGTGGTGGTCACGCGAAAATTATGCGGCAAATTGCGGGCGCTGGATGAGATCGCCGGCTCTGATCCAGAACCGCTCGAGCCGCCGCAGGGTGACGGCGGCAGCCTGCAAATCCTCGGAGCCGACCGGAGACTGGCCCAGCATCTCGGAATGCCGACGATGCATCGAAGTCAGGATCTCGCGCAGTTTGATTCCCTTGTCGGTGAGCCGGACGTGCACCGAGCGGCGGTCGTGCAGCGAGCGCTGCTGCACCAGATAGCCGTTCTCGACCATCTTTTTGACATTGTAGGAGACGTTCGAACCGAGATAGCAGCCGCGCAATGTCAGCTCGCCGACCGTCATCTCCGCGTCGCCGATGTTGAACAGCATCATTCCTTGGACGTTGTTGATATCATGAATGCCGAGCCCCTCCATTTCAAGCTTCACCACCTCCAGGAAATGGCGATGAAGCCGCTCGATCAATGAAATCACTTCGAGATAATTGTTGTCCATCCGGGCCTCGCAATTGGGCGGTCCCGGCGAGATTAGCGGTGGCCCGGTTAAGCTTTCGTTTCAAATGTTAGTTTGTGATTTGGCGATAAAGCGATAGATCGCTGAGAAATCAAAGGCGCCGGTACTCTCGTCGACAAACAGTTGATAGAGGTTGGCGGCCGCAGCTCCCATCGGGATCGGGGCGGCTACGGCGCCGGCCGCCTGCTGGGCCAGCCGCAAATCCTTCAGCATCATCGCGGCGGTAAAGCCGGC
>JAFAOB010000305.1 GCA_019238055.1 Alphaproteobacteria bacterium | reverse complement strand
CTCGCCGCCTCCTACACGTTGACCGGGTCCTATCACGCGAGCTGCCATGCCAGCGCGAAATGCCATCTCGCAACACCCGACCAAACCGCGCCTGCACCCTCTTATCATGCTCAAAAACATGCGTTTATGGACGGACACTAGCTAGGCAGGATTTAATGGCCGAAATCGTAAACATGCATCAGGCGAAAAGCTCGCTATCGCGCCTTGTCGAGCGCGCACTCGCGGGCGAGGAGGTGGTGATCGCGCGCAACGGTCTGCCCCTCGTGCAACTGGTGCCGATTCAGAAAAACCGCAAACCACGCGTGCCGGGGCGCGGGAAAGATCAAATTTGGATTTCTCCCGACTTTGAGTTCACTGACGAGGAGATCACGGAATTGTTCGAGGGACCATTGTGAGACTCCTACTTGACACGAACGCCCTCTTATGATGGCGAATCGGGTCGCCGCGGCTATCCAGCCCAGCGAATGACCAGATCAGCAACCCAGACAACGACATTGTCGTCAGCGTCGCCTCCCTTTGGGAGATCGCGATCAAACGCGTACTCGGAAAGCTCCGGTTTTTCAAGGATTTCGAGGAGGTGATGGCGAACGAGGAGTTCAATCTCCTCAGCATCACCTATGCTCATTTGCGTGTACTGGGCGATTTGCCGCAACATCACCGCGACCCGTTCGATCGGGTGCTGATTTCACAGTCGTTCGCCGAGCGCATTCCGATCGTCACCAATGATCGCGCATTCGCCGCATACGCGGTGGAAATCGTTTGGTAGCCGCTGCGCTTCAGCAAAGCTGAGGCGAGGACGCCGCCACCGCCGTCCATTCCGGGCCTAATGCGGCATCGGTTTTGACCGCTCACGCTGCCCGACTAATGCCGGCTGCCGTTGTGGGCGATCTCCTCGCTTGTCGCAGATGGTTCTGCACGCAGGATCGCGAGTAAGCTCCCTGAGCCAAGCAGAGGGAGTGCCGGATGAAGGTCGGTCTCTTTATCAATACGCAATTTCCGGAGGGCTACAACCTCGCGGAACGGATCCCCGAGATGATCGCCCAGGTGCGCGCGGCGCGAGCCGCCGGTTTCGCATCACTGTGGTTCCCGCATCACTGGCTGACCCATCCGCTCCAGATGCTGCAGATAACGCCGGTGATGGGCTATATCGCGGCGCATGCACAGGGCATGACGATCGGGCCGAACATCCTGATTTTGCCGCCGCTCAACCCGGTGCATGTCGCGGAGGAAGCCGCCACCCTCGATGTGCTGACCGGGGGCAATTTCATACTCGGGGTGGGCTTGGGCTATCGGCAGCCGGAGTTCGACGCGTTCGGCATCAGCCTCAAAGAGCGGGCATCGCGCTTCACGGAGAGCATAGCGTTGATGCGCCGGCTGTGGACCGAGGACCGGGTCAGCCACAAGGGCCGGTTCTACACCGTCAATGACATCGGCATCAGTGTGAAACCGGTTCGCCCGGGCGGACCGCCGCTTTATATCGCTGGCCAGGTGGAACCATCGGTCAGACGCGCGGCGCGCATTGGCGACGCATGGCTTATCGTTAATACCAGCGGCCTCGGCAAGGTGGCCCCGCTGATGCAGACATATCGTGCGGCGTTGAGAGAGTATGGCCGCATCCCGATCGAATTTCCGATCACCGTCGAATGCTATGTTGGCCCCCGCCATGCCACCGCACACGAGGAATGCCGCGGGCCGCTCGAGTACAAATACAGCGCCTACGCTGCATGGGGGCTGCAGGACCGTACGACCCAGGGCTCGTTCGAGGATTTCGCGCGCGATCGCTTCATCATCGGCGATAAGGCTTCGGTCAAAGAGGAGATCGCACGTTATCGCGAGGCCTTGGGCGTCGATCACTTCATCATGCGCTGCCAGTGGCCGGGGCTCCCGCAGAAACAAGTGCTGGGCTCGATAGAGCGCCTCGGGGAAATTTTCGCCTGATAGCGGCTCCGTCGGGATGGCGGCGGAGCTTGTAAGAAAGCGGGCCGAACCCGGGCCGCCGATGTCGGATCGACGGCTCGCGGGACGCCTGATAACTTGACGAGCAATTGAAATGCGCGGCGCCGCCGGGCATCCGCCCGATCCGCGCATCGTATGAGGGAGCTGCCAGGCAATGTCGAATGACGAAGGTGCGATCCCCGATTTTCTGCGCATGGATCAGCCGGTCAGCTCGGACCCGGCCAACACCAAGAAAACCGGCGACTGGCACGGCTGGCCGACCAAGGACATGCGACCCGTTACGCTGACCGACAACGAGGGTCGGACGGTGCGGATCAGAACGCCGGTCATGGACCTCGAGGGGCTGATCACGCCCACGCATCTGCACTATACCGTCCAGCATTTCGCCGTGCCGCCGGTTGTCGAAAGCGCCGCGTGGGAGCTGAAGGTCTGTGGCGAGGTCAAGACCCCGTTAACCCTCAACTTTGACCAGTTGCGTCGCTTCCCTGCGCGCAGCGTCCGCACCGTGATGGAGTGCTCCGGCAGCGACGCGACGTTTTTCGAGTACTTCAAGGGCGAGGGTCCCAAACCCTCGCGCACCCAAGAAGGAATGATCCTCAGCGCCAGCGAATGGACCGGTGTGCCATTGGCCGCGGTGCTGCACGAGGCCGGTCTTACTGCCAAATCGCTCTATGTACGCGCCGAAGGGAATGATCTCGGGTTGCCGCCCACCGCCGCCCCTGGGACCAGACCCTTCTACTACGACAAGGGTCTGCCGATCGAAAAGGCGCTGCACCCGGACACCATCCTGGCCTGGGCGCAAAACGGGCAATTGTTGGAGCACCTGCATGGCGCTCCGGTGCGCCTGTTGGTGCCCGGATGGTCGGGCAATTGGTCCGTCAAATGGCTGGCCAAGCTGGAGGTTACCGAGCGGGAGCCGGACTGCTGGTACCATTACCAATTTTACTATTACGGCACCTCGCCGGACGACCCCGACAGAGAGCTGATCACCACGATCGAGGTCAAGTCGATCATCATCCAACCGAACGACGATACCGAGACATTATCCCCTGGCATCCACATGATCCGCGGCTACGCCTGGAGCGGCGCCGGCGCGATCGACCAGGTCGAGGTTAGCGTCGACGGGGGCGAAACCTGGCACTCCGCGCATATCGAGCAGCCCCGCGAGCGGTTTATGTGGGTGCGCTGGTCGTATCGCTGGGATGCGCGCCGACGCGGCTCCTATACGCTGATGTCGCGCGCAACCGACGAGATCGGCCGCGTCCAGTCGCATGAACCGCGCTACAACAACATGCGGAAGAACTTCAGCGCCATTGTCGGCCACTCGGTGACCATAGAGTAAGGGCGCGATCAGGCGAATTTTTCACGTGGCGGGGCTCCGGCCGGTCCGTACCTCCTAATGGTGCGAACCAAACGGATGATCCCCACCTTTTCTTCTCCGTCGCCCCCGCGCAAGCGCTAGGGAGTGTACAAATCACGGAGTTCCCATCCCTTTGCCATGATTTGCAGGATTTGGAGGCCGTGTTTGAAGGTGATGGGCCCCGGAGGTCGGGCCGAAGGGCGCCCATTCCATCCGCCAAGGCGGGCAATGATCCATGCGGCCG
>JAFAOB010000299.1 GCA_019238055.1 Alphaproteobacteria bacterium | reverse complement strand
AAATCACTCGAACGTCAAAATAGTGCATCTACTATGAACTATACCGGTTACGCATGGCGCCTGCGGTAACGAATTAACCTTCGAGAATGGGACGCTTCAGCGGGTGTGGCCGAGAAGCATCGGGAAGCGGAGCATCCTTGCTCGCCTGGTGCACGGCGTGCGTGCCGGCAAGAGCGGCCGCCGCGGTAGCGTACCCTTTATCAGCCTTACCAGCCATCCATATCTGAGCGATGGGGCGTCTCCTTGTCGTCATCGGCTTGGTACTGGTGGTTATCGGCGTGCTGTGGCCGCTGCTTGGCCGGCTCGGGCTCGGTCGGCTCCCCGGTGACATTTTCATTCGGGGCCAGCATGGCGCCTTCTATTTCCCGATCACCACCTGCATCCTCGTCAGTGTCGTCTTGTCGCTGCTGTGGTGGCTGTTCCATCGATAGACCGCGGTTCCGCACCAAATTGCCGTTCGCACCGCGCCGCTTGTGCTCGGTGCGTTACCGCGCCAGCCGAGATGCCTGAGGAAATGACCGAGCGTTACGACGTTGCCGTTATCGGCGGTGGTCCGGGAGGCTATGTCGCAGCGATCCGCGCCGCCCAGCTCGGGCTCAAAACCGCATGCATCGAGATGCGCCAGTCCCTCGGCGGGACTTGCCTCAATATCGGCTGCATTCCGTCGAAGGCGTTGTTGCAATCCTCCGAGAAATTCGCCGAAGCCCGCCATTCGCTGGCCGAGCATGGCGTCGAGATCGACGCGGTCAGGCTCGATCTCGGCCGGATGATGGCGCGCAAGGATCGGGTCGTGACCACGCTGACGCGCGGGGTGGAGTACCTGTTCCGCAAGAACAACGTCGATTGGCTCAAGGGAAGGGCCCGCCTCGCAGCACCCGGGCGGGTGGTCATCGAGTCGCCGCAGCATCAACAGCGCGAGGTCGAAGCCGCGGCGATCATTATCGCTACCGGGTCGGAGAGCGCCGCCTTGCCCGGGATCGCTATCGACGAGCGGCGGATCCTGTCATCGACCGGCGCGCTGGCGCTCGATCATGTACCAAAGCGCCTCGCCGTGATCGGCGGCGGATATATCGGGCTCGAACTCGGATCGGTGTGGCAGCGGCTCGGCGCCGAAGTCACCGTCATCGAGCTCCTCGACCACATCGTCCCGACAATGGACCGCGAACTTGCGGCGGCGCTGCAGCGGGCATTGGCCCGGCAAGGGATCGCCTCTCGGCTCGGCGCCAAACTCGCCGGTCTTGACCAGCGTGCCGACAGTATTGGGCTCGAAATCGAGGCGGCCGAGCGCCACACGATCGAGACCGATGCGGTGCTGATCGCGGTCGGTCGCCGTCCATACACGCAGGGTCTTGGTCTCGAAGCCGTCGGCGTCGCGTGCGATCCGCAGGGGCGGATCGTCGCCGGCGAGGGCTTTGCCACGAACATTCCCGGCATCTATGCAATCGGCGACGTGATCCGCGGGCCGATGCTGGCGCACAAGGCTGAGGAGGAGGGGGTCGCGGTCGCCGAGCGCCTCGCCGGACAAAAACCACATATCAATTACGCCGCGATCCCGGCGGTCGTCTACACTCGGCCGGAGGTTGCTTCGGTCGGGCAAACTGAGGAGGAACTGAAAGCGGCGGCAATCCCCTATCGCACCGGAAAATTCCCGTTCACCGCCAATCCGCGCGCACGCACCAACGGCGATACCGAAGGGTTTGTCAAAATCCTCGCCGAAACCGCCACCGATCGGGTGCTCGGCGTGCACATCATCGGCCCCGACGCCGGGACGCTGATCGCCGAGGCGGCACTCGCGATCGAATTCGGCGCCTCGGCCGAGGATATCGCCCGCACCTGCCACGCTCATCCGACCTTGAACGAGGCGGTCAAGGAAGCTGCCCTCGCCGTCGCCGGCCGCGCAATCCACATCTGACCCAAGGCGGCTGTTGCCGGGGTTGCCGAGTTCAAGCCGTTTCGCAGCAAGCGCAGCCCGCTGTAGTGGGTCAGTTGAATCTCGGCTTCCGACCCGGTAGCGGGCACTTGGTGTAGCCAACGGCGACGGCGGGTTATGCCCCGGAGCTGCCGTTCCAGGGCCGCATTGTGCCTAGCAGGGCGTGCAAACCTCGAAATTGAGGGGCTGGGTCGCCACGATTGGCAGGGAAAGCGGAAAGCGATAATCGAAATCGCGCGGCTCTCGAACCCCGCCGCTCGGTTAATGGAGACGTAACAACGCGCTCTATTTGTGTTAACCAAAGTGCAGGGCAGCGGAGGACAGGCTGTCCTCGTACAGCGCGTCCAAGTCAAAGATGGCGGCCAGGCGGTCGTTGCCGGGCAAGGAGGACGCTCGGGTGAGGGATCAGGGCAATGAAAAATTCTAATCAACCCCATGCGCCCACCTGGGCGATTGCATTGCAGCTGGTGCAGTCTGCAATGCGGTGTGGTGCCCAATGCCGATCGGGCCTGCCCTGTCGCGGTCCCGCCATGCCCAACTGGCGATGCCGCATGCATGGTGGAGCCTCGCCCGGGGCGCCGCGAGGAATGCGCAACGGTCGCTATCGCCATGGTCGGTGGACTATAGAGCGGCGAGCCCTAATGGGCTGCGCCCCCAGATGATCCGAGTGCTGCGATTCTGTGAAACTAATCCCTGCAGTAACATTGCTATTGTCTAGCGTTGGGGGATCATATTAAAAAGCCCGCTGTGCGGGCCCAATATTGTGCCGTGGGCTCGTTCAACGAAAGCATGTTGCCGCGGACACCTGCCCAAAACCGTTTTTAACGGCCTGCTAGTCGACGGATGACTGTCGAAGTAACCCGATTGACGCCAACACAACGCACCGAAGTTCACGTGCTTCAGCCATTGGGTGCCGTCGCGAGATCATTCCATGATGAGCAAGGGTTGCGTCCGTCAAAAATTTGTCAGAAAAGCGGCAAAGCACGTTGACGTTCTGTATAGTGCTAACCTAAGGTTAATCTTGTCGCATGGGTTAACACTGCGACGTTAACGCACTTTTATTTGCGACATCGAGGGCGAGTGATGATCGTTGGCCACTCGCCTGGGCCACGGCGGCTGAAATGTTAATCGAATGAGCAGGTTGTATCCGACCTGCAATTGACTCGGGCCGCGGCCGCTTCCCGCCAACAAATGAAGAGCGCTTTGGGGAGGATCAACTCATGAAAATCACCGGTAAACAATACGTCGTTGCTGCTGCGTTGGCGTGTGGACTTACCCTGGCTTCGACAACGCTGTTCGCACAGGAAACCCCGACACCGACGGCACCGGTGCCAGCCGATAGTGTGCCATTAGCCGATCCGGGGTCAGGTTCCGACCTCGCGGCGCCCCCACCCGGTGACGGGAAGCAGATTATTCGTCAAAGCTTCGACGGGATCAGTTTTCTCGGCTCCCGCATCTTCATACCGCCCGACACCAATGCGGCGGTAGGCAACGACTTTGTCGTCGAGACGGTCAATGTGCAAATCCGAGTATTCGACAAGGCCTCGGGAGCACTTCTGCTCGACGAACCTCTGGCCACGTTTTTCGGGGCGTTTTCGGGCGGTGATCCTTATGTGGTGTACGACGATACCGCCGACCGCTGGTACGTTTCGGCTTTCGACAGCAACGATACCGGCTTGTTTCTGGCGGTGTCGTTGGACGGCAACCCGCTCGATGGCTTTCTGCCGACCTACCACCTGACGGACGTCGGCGGTTTCCCCGATTACGAGAAACCTGGCTTCAACAAGGATGCGATCTTCATCTCCTTCAACAACTTCGGCCCGGGCGGCGACACCTCCGCAACGATCGCCTCGATCGACAAGCAAGCCGCCTTATTGGGGACCCTGACCTATTTCGTCTCGCATCCGGAGTTTCAGTTCCGGGCGATGCCACCGGCGCAAATGCACCTGGTCCAGGACGGTAATGGGGCCTGGCACGCGCCGGCCGGCGTTGAGTGGTTCGTCTCGACCGACGGCAACGATGTCAGCGGCACCACCATCCGCGTCACGCAGATGACCAATTATCTGAACAACTCGCCGAACTTCATCTACACATCGCTGCCAGTGACCGCGTATCGAAACGCCACTACGGCCGATCAGCCCGGCGGCTCGGTCACTACTTTTCCGAACACGACCACCACGCAAGTTCAGTTTCACAACGGGCATCTGGTGACGGCAATGGCGTCGGCTACTGCAACCGACGGGTTTGTCTATCCCAAAGGACGGATCTACCAGATCGATGTGTCGCGCGGCACACCCACCCTGCTGGCGGAACGCCTGATCGATCCCGGGAATGGGGTGGCAGTGCAGATGCCGTCGGTCGACGAGGACAGCCATGGCAATCTCGGTCTAACACTACAGTTGCAATTACTCAAATAGTTGATAATCGTTAGACTTTTACACGCATTTCAGGACCAATTTGCCGTGCACAGACGCATATGGCGCAGCGACTATTGATAGAGCATCACACCTGTAATATGCGCAAAAAGGGAGGTG
>JAFAOB010000264.1 GCA_019238055.1 Alphaproteobacteria bacterium | reverse complement strand
GCTCCTCCATCGAGGTCCCCGATCGCGCGGCGCGTTCGCGCAATGCCGCCAGCACCGCGTCATCCAAGTTGCGGATGACGATCTGTCCCATACGACCACACTACATCGATTGTGATATCAACGCAATCAGGCCATTCCGCTCCGTTGCTAAATTCTGCGCCTTCATCGTCCTTTAAAGATCGGTTTGCGTTTTTCGTTGAACGATGCGATGCCTTCGCGGCGATCCTCGGTCGGGACCATGCGGTTGTAGGCCTCGATCTCGAGCATCATGCCGCTCGCCAAATCCATCTGCAGCCCGTAATGGATCGCGTGCTTGGCCTGCCGCACCGAGATCGGCGCGTTGTCGGCGATGGCGCGCGCGGTTTCCAGCGCTTCTTCGACGACTTTTCCAGGACCGCACAACCGGTTGACCATGCCCCAGGCATGAGCTTCCTGGGCGCTGAACGGGCGGCCGGTCAAAATGATTTCCTTGGCGCGCCGCTCGCCGACCGCGCGCGGCAGGTTCTGCGTACCGCCGGCCCCCGGCATAATGCCCAACGTCACCTCGGTCAGCGCAAAGCGTGCGGTTTCCGCTGCGTAAATAAAGTCGCAGCACAACGCCAATTCGCAGCCGCCGGCATAAGCCGCACCATTGACCGCGCCGATCACCGGCACCGGGCATCCGATAAAGGCGCGGACCATGCGCTCGAACAGCAGGTGCTGATCCTGCCATTGTTCGTCGGTCATGCCGTTGCGTTCTTTGAGGTCGCCACCGGCGCAAAAGGCGCGCTCGCCGGCACCGGTTAAAACAATACAGCGGGCTTGCGCCGGCGCCGCGTTGACCGCATCGAAAAAGGCGAGCAGATCGCACCCCATCTGCGTATTGAGCGCGTTTGCGACATGAGGCCGGTTAAGGGTCAACAGCACGAGCCCTTCGCGGTCTTCGGCCCGGATCGTCTCGAATTCGCGGTTCATCGCACGCCTCTCCGCCTCGTCTCGCCAGCCTCGATCATAGCACGGGAAGCTCTCCGAGGACCCACCGACAAAGCCGCCACCTCGCGATCGCGTCAAGGTTCATGCGCAGGCGGATCGGCTTGGCGGCGGGTGCCGTCGCCCCATATCAGTGGCAAGACGGCGGTTGAGGAGAGCAGGATGCGGGTCGCAGCGGCGTCGGAACCGGCGGCGGCAATCGATAAAAAAGCGGCGCTCGGGGCTTTGCCCGAATGGGATCTGAGCGATCTTTATCCCGGTCGCGAAAGCCCGGAGCTGACGCAAGATCTGGTCCGGCTCGTCGAGGACGCGGAAGCGTTTCGGCGGCAATACGAAGGGCGGCTTGCGGCGCTGTCGAGCGCTGATTTAGGGGCGGCGATCGCCGCCTACGAGCGGCTGCAGGAACTCGCCGGCCGCATCATCAGCTACGCCTCGCTGGTGCATGCGGGCAACCTCGCCGATCCCGAAATCGGCCGCTTCTATCAGACAATGTCGGAGCGGATCAACGCCGTCTCGACCACATTGTTGTTTTTTACTCTCGAAATCAATCGTCTGGACGAGGCCGAACTCGCAGCCAAAGAGAGCGATCCGGCGCTCGCGCATTATCGCCCGTGGCTGCGTGACACCCGCGCCTTTCGTCCATATCAGCTCAGCGATGACGTCGAGAAATTGCTGCACGAAAAATATGTCGCCGGGCGCGCCGCATGGACGCGATTGTTTGACGAAACGATTGCCGATCTGCGCTTCCCGTTCCGCGGCCAGGAGCTGACCGAGGCGGAGGCGCTTGACCTGCTGTCCGACCGCGATCCTGAAGTTCGGCGCGAGGCAGCGCAAATTATCGGCGAGGTGCTCGGCAAGAATGCGCGCACGTTCTCGTTGATTACCAACACGCTCGCCAAGGACAAGGAGATCGAGGATCGCTGGAGACGCTTTCCGCGGCCGATCTCGGCGCGAAACCTGGCGAATTTTGTCGA
This sequence comes from Alphaproteobacteria bacterium, assembly GCA_019238055.1. Classification (GTDB taxonomy): domain Bacteria; phylum Pseudomonadota; class Alphaproteobacteria; order ATCC43930; family CGMCC-115725; genus AP-15. The sequence continues at coordinate 8,072 of JAFAOB010000264.1, read as the reverse complement.
GGACGAGGTCGTCGACGCATTGATCTCGGCGGTCCGCGCCAGCTATCCGCGCTTGTCGCATCGCTATTATCAGCTGAAGGCGCGGTGGTTCGGGCGCGAAGAGCTGCCGTTCTGGGACCGCAACGCGCCATTACCCGAGGATGACGACCGGCTGATCCCATGGCATGAGGCGGAAGAGACGGTGCTGTCGGCCTACGCCGCTTTCTCACCCGACATGGCAGCTGTTGGCCATCGGTTTTTCGCGGCACCATGGATTGACGCGCCGGTTCGGCCGGGCAAGGCTTCGGGTGCGTTCGCGCATCCGACCGTGCCCGGCGCCCACCCCTATTTGCTGCTGAATTACCAGGGCCGGGTTCGCGATGTGATGACCCTGGCACACGAACTGGGCCATGGTGTCCATCAGGTGCTGGCGGGACCGCAAGGCTATCTGATGGCGGATACGCCGTTGACCCTGGCCGAAACCGCTTCGGTGTTTGGCGAGATGCTGACCTTCCGCGCCTTGCTTGGGCGCGAGACCGATCCGCGCCGCCGCAAGATCATGCTCGCCGGCAAGGTCGAGGACATGCTGAACACGGTCGTCCGCCAGATCGCCTTTGCCACATTCGAGATTAAACTGCATGACGAGCGCCGTGAAGGCGAGCTGACCCCCGATCGGATCGCCGAGATCTGGCTCGACGTCCAGCGCGAAAGCCTTGGACCGGCGATCCGCCTCGACGGCGTCTATCGCCATTACTGGTCGTACATTCCGCATTTTATTCACACGCCGTTTTATGTGTATGCCTATGCTTTTGGTGATTGTCTGGTGAATTCGCTTTACGCGGTCTATCAAGACGCGCATCAAGGGTTTGCCGAGCGCTACCTCGACATGCTGCGCGCCGGCGGCACGCTGCGTCATCGCGAATTATTGGCGCCGTTTGGCCTTGACGCCTCCGACCCGGCCTTCTGGACAAAAGGCCTGTCGGTCGTCTCCGGCTTTATCGACGAACTCGAACAGCTTGGCTAACTCAACACTGGAACCAGGGTCGCATGACCACATACACATTCAAAATTGTGGTTGAGCCTGATGAGGATCGTGGGCGCGCGTATCAGCCGGAACTTGAGGCGCAAGGTGCCGCAACTTGGGGCTATACGCGTGACGAGGCGCTGCAGAACATTCGCGAGGTGCTGGAGATGATCATTGCCGAATGGCTGTAGGGCTGAAAAGCGAAACGCATTCCAACAAGAGGCAATGGCGGACTACACCGCACCTATGTGGCCTGCAGGCTTACGTGGCGCTTTCACATCGTACCCGACGGCTTGATTGCGAGATTATCGTAGCTACATAATTTGTTCGCGGTATGAGGATTACGTTCGATCCGGTGAACGAGAGGAAACCCTTCGTCAGCGCGAGATCGATTTCCTTGATGCCAAGACTGTCTTCGCCGGTCCGACCTACACCGTGCAAGACGAGCTATTTCCGTACGCTGAAGATCGGTTCATCACGGTCGGGTTGCTGTCGGGCCGCATGGTCATCGTGGTGTGGGCGCCGACCGAGAACGGGCGCCGTATTATCTCGATGAGGAAAGCCAATGCCAGAGAACAAGCGCGTTATTTACACCGACTTGGCTAGACTGGATGCCCACGAGGTCCAGCCCGAGGAATACGGGGATATTCCGGAGTTGACGGATGAATTCTTCGACAGGGCTGAATTTCGGCACGGCGACAGGCTAATCCGGCCGGCACGCGGCCGGCCGCCGCTCGATCTGCCAAAGAGACTCGTGTCGCTGCGTCTCGACCAGGATGTGATCGAAGCCTTCCGGGCTGCTGGGCCGGGCTGGCAATCCCGCATCAACGCCGCCTTGCGCAAGCATCTGTGGGGCGAGCAAGAGCAGGCCTAATCGGGAATCTTTCGAAATTGAGGTTTGTACGCTGACTGACAACAATTCTTTTACCGGCCGGGTGCGGCGTTATGCGCAGGTCTCGACCGCGATGGGCGGGCTCGCGGCGCGCCTCGCCGGCGAGCGCTACTTGGGTATATCCGTCGATCGTGGTCGGCACGCCGCCGATCTGAAAGCGGCACTCGGCGGGATCAAGGGGCCGCTGATGAAAGTGGCCCAATTGCTGGCCACCATCCCCGATGCGCTGCCCAAGGAATATGTCAACGAGCTGGCGCAATTGCAGGCGGACGCGCCGGCGATGGGCTGGCCGTTTGTCCGCCGGCGCATGGAGGGTGAACTCGGGCCCGACTGGCAGCGCCGGTTTCGCAGTTTCGAGCGAACTGCGGCGCGCGCCGCCTCACTTGGGCAGGTGCACCGCGCCGTCGCGTTGGACGGCACCGCGCTTGCCTGCAAATTGCAATATCCCGACATGGCGGCGGCGGTCGAAGCCGATCTCCGCCAGCTCAAGCTCGCGCTCGGCATCTACGAACGCTACGATCGCGCGGTGACGACCGCCGAAATCCATGCCGAAATCGCCGAGCGATTGCGCGAAGAGCTCGATTACGAACGCGAAGCCGCGCATATGCGGCTTTATGGCTCGATCCTCGCTGGAGAGCCGCAGGTTGCCGTGCCGCGGCCGATCGCCGAACTATCGACCCGCCGCTTGTTGACGATGACCTGGCTCGAAGGGGCGCCATTTTTGGAGGCCGCAAAGGCGCCCCTGGCCCGGCGCAACGACATCGCGCTGCGCATGTTCCGGCTCTGGTATGTGCCGTTTTATCATTACGGCGTCATTCATGGCGACCCGCATCTCGGCAATTACACGGTGCGGCCGGACGGGACCGTCAATCTCTTGGATTTCGGTTGTATTCGCATCTTTCCGGCGTCGTTTGTGCGCGGCGTGATCGACCTTTACCATGCGCTCGAGCGCGGCGACCAAGAGCTCGCCGTCGATGCCTACCAGCGCTGGGGGTTTGGCAATCTGTCGCGCGAGATGATCGAGGTGCTGAACCGCTGGGCGCTTTATGTGTACGGTCCGCTGCTCGACGACCGGGCAAGGATGATCCAGGAAAAAGCAAACGGGGCCGAGGGGGCTGCGGTCGTCGAGAGCGTCCATCGCGATATCCGCCGCCTTGGCGGCGTGCGGCCGCCGCGCGAATTTGTGTTCATGGATCGCGCCGCGGTCGGGCTCGGTTCGGTCTTTCTGCATCTGCGGGCCGAGGTCAACTGGCACCGCTTGTTTCACGACTTGATTGATGATTTCGACGAGGCGGCGCTCGCCGCTCGCCAGCGCGCCGCCCTCACCGCGGCCGGGGTGCCACTGGCGGCAAGCTCCGACAAGACGCTCGGCGCAAATCGCGAAGGCTCGCCAAAGAGGACCGCAAACAAACCGGCAGTTGCGAGCGCGCGCCGCAAACAAGCGTAATGGAGGCCGCGCAACCCCGGTCGAGAGCTGTAAAACAGCCTCGTGCTATGGCGCTATCATCCGGCCGGGTCATTTGCACTCGCACATATTGGCCGTTAATCTCCCGTTGTGCGACCAAGGGCAGGGAGGCCGCAGTGGCTGTGTTGTTGGGGGCGATCGCCGACGACTTCACCGGCGCCACCGATCTGTGCAACACACTCGTCCGCCGCGGCATGCGCACCGTGCAGCTTATCGATGGGCCGGCGCCCACGACCGAAATTCCGGATGCCGATGCGGTGGTCGTGGCGTTGAAGAGCCGCACGATCCCGGCAGCCGAGGCGATCACCAAGAGTCTTGCCGCACTCGGCTGGCTGCGGGCGGCGGGCTCGCAGCAGATCCTGTTCAAATATTGCTCGACTTTCGACTCGACCGACGACGGCAATATCGGCCCGGTGGCCGAGGCGCTGATGGACGCACTTGGCACCGATTTCACATTGTTCTGCCCGGCTTTTCCGGAAGCGGGGCGGACGATCTACCAGGGCTACCTGTTCGTCGGCGACGTATTGCTGTCGGAATCGGGCATGCGCGACCATCCGCTGACGCCGATGCGCGACCCGAGCTTAGTGCGGGTATTGCAGCGGCAAAGCCGAGGGCGCGTTGGTCTGGTACCGCAATACGATGTAGCGCGGGGTGCGTCGGCGATCCGCGACGCCTTTGCCTCGCTGCGTCAGGCCGGGTTTCGCCATGCGATCGTCGATGCGATCGAGGACCATGATCTTGCAGCCATCGGCGAGGCTGCGGCCGATTTCGCATTGATCACCGGCGGCTCCGGTATAGCCCTCGGTCTGCCGGAGAATTTCCGCCGCCGCGGACTGCTTGGCGATAGCGGCCCCGCCGACAGACTGCCGCCGATTTCCGGGCCGGCGGCAGTGTTGTCGGGCTCGTGCTCGACCGCGACTCAGGCCCAGGTCGCCTATATGCGCGAGCGGGGGCCTGTTTTCACAATCGACCCGATTGCGGCGGCAGCCGGACGCAACATAACCGAAGAGGCGCTCGCCTGGGCGGCGCCGCGGCTGGGTGGCCGGCCGGTTGTGATCAGCGCGACGGCGCCGCCCGAGCAGGTCGCGGCCGTTCAACAGGTGCTGGGTCGCGAGCGCGCCGGCGCAATGGTCGAGGGCATTCTCGCCGACATCGCCCGCAGCCTTGTCGCGCGCGGTGTGCGGCGGCTGGTCGTGGCGGGCGGCGAGACCGCCGGGGCGGTGGTGCAGGCGCTCGGGATAACGGGGTTGCGCATCGGTCGTCAGATCGACCCCGGCGTGCCGTGGACCGCGAGCCTTGGTGAGCCGGTCTTGGCGCTGGCGCTCAAATCCGGCAATTTTGGCGGCCCCGACTTTTTCCTGCGCGCGTTTTCTGTGCTCTCAATGGAGCCGGGATGATCGGGCCTGATGGATGTCTTTGCGAGAACTGCAGCGGCGAAACGATATTGGTCGGGGGCCGAGCGCGTCCGATCGAGATTGCATCGCTGCGCTCGCAATGACCCCCGGCCTAAGCGAAGGAGGAGGAGGAAATGACCGATGCGAAGGCGCGCGAGGCGATCTGCGCGATTGGCGCCTCGATCTTCGACCGCGGGCTGACCGCCGGGTCCTCGGGCAATATCAGCCTGCGCGTGGAGGATGGCTGGCTGATGACACCGACCAATGCCTCGCTCGGGCATCTCGACCCGGCGCGGTTGTCGAAGCTCGACGATCGCGGCAAGCTCGTATCCGGTGACCCGCCGACAAAGGAGAGCTTTTTGCATCGGATCATGTATGAGGAGCGCGCGGGCACCGGCGCGGTCGTGCATCTGCACTCGACACATTCGGTCGCGGTTTCTTGTCTCGCCGAAATCGATCCCGCCGATGTCTTGCCGCCGATTACGGCTTATTACGTGATGCGCGTCGGTCGGCTCCCGCTAATCCCCTATTTCAAACCCGGCGATCTGACGCTCGCCGAGGCGGTGCGGGGTTTTGCCGGCAAGCACCACGCCGTGCTGCTGGCCAATCATGGTCCGGTTGTCGCTGGAACCAGTCTCGATGCCGCAGTCAACGCGATCGAGGAATTGGAAGAAACCGCAAAGCTCTATCTGCTGTTGCGCGGTGCCAAAACCCGCTATCTGACCCGCGCGCAAGTAGAGGAATTGGAGCAATAACCAACACCGGCCTCATTGTCGGCTCTCCGGCTCGCTGGCGGTATTGGGTCTCAAGGATGCCTCGCACCACCTGCATCGATAGGACGCAATCGGTGCGCCAGGTAAAGCGGCAGGGTCAGCGCCGGATGGCCGTTGTACAGCAGCATTGCCGGCGCTAATACCTCGATCGACTGGAAAAAGCTCCCAAAGCGGGTCGTGATCTCGCCCGCCCTTGTGTGCAGGGCGATGATCAACATATCCGCCCCCGCATAATCGGCAAGCGGCGTGATGATGCCGTATTCGTGCGGGTCGGCACAAAGGCACAAGACCTGTACCCGACCGCCCAATGCGTAATCGATCTTGCCGGCGTCGAGCCAGCGCGTGGCCCCGACGACCAGTCCCGGTTGATCGAGGAGCCCGCGTTCCGCAAGCTCGTCGCGCAACGGCGTCCAATCAACCACCGCCATCGTCGGATCCTGCGCTGATGGAAAATGCGCGAGCACTGTACCGAGCCAGTCGCACCGTACCGCGGCAACAAAAATCCCGGTGCCGAACACGACAAACATACCGGTCGCGATCACCACGCGGCGAATGCGGCGGCTGCCGGACCAACGCCGGGCGATGGCATCGCCGAGCAATGGCACCAGCATCAGATAGCCGGGCGCTGTCCAGTGCGGCAAGGTGCGGCTCCACAGCGAAATCGCTGTGAAAAACAGGATCGGCGGGGCCGCCAGACACGGCAACAGCCAGCGGTTGCGATCGGCCGGCCCGCGGCGCAGCGCGTCGATACCGCAGCCGATCAGCGGCAGCCAGATCCACGGCAACAAATAAAGCGCCGCACCCGCGAGTGCCGCCGCTGCTCCGAACGGGAAGAAATGGCCGCCGGCGCGCCCTCCCTGGAACGCAAACGAAACCCAGCCGTGCTGCGCATTCCAGATCAGCGACGGCAGGAACATGATGACCGCCGCGAGGGCCGCGAGGTAGGGCTGCGGCCGCCATAGCCAAGGGCGGCTCACGGGCTCGCTCGCCAAGAACATCAGCGCCCCCAGGATCGTCAGCACCGCCGAATACTTTGAAGACAAGGCCAGACCGGCGCAGATGCCGGTCGCCAGCCACCATCCCCAAGCCGCCCGTCCCTGCGCCGGCAACGCTCGCGTTAGACAAGCGACCGCGCCGAGCAATGCGGTCATCAGCGGACCATCAGGCAGGACCCAGGTCGCGGAGGTGAGGCCTAGAACCGGGACGGCATTCAGCACCGCGGCGGCAGCCAGCCCGGCGCGCTTGTTGAACAAGGCAGCCGTCACCCAATACATCAGCACCGTCGACAACGCGAACAGCGCGATGAACGGCAACCGCACCACGGTTGCGGCATCGGAGCCGGCGAGCCGCGCCGCCGCCCAGCAGAGCCACCAGGCGAGCGGCGGATGATCGAAATAGCTGAGCTGCCACTCCCGCCCGGCGGCGACCATGTAGCTCTCATCTATGCCAAGCCCGATACCCGCGGCGAACAGCAGGCGCAGCGTGAGGGTCCCAACGATCAACAGCACGAGCCCGCCGGCGGGTGTCCCGATCCATGCGGCGCCGGCGCGCCGACCGCGGGTTCTGCAATATTTCGCCGGCATGCCGGCCGGTTTACGCCCAAGCCTCGGCCTGATATCGGTCAAGATGCGTCTCCGCGCACGCAGCGGGTCACCTATATTTGGCCGGACGAAAACCAACTCGCGCGACCAGCAATAGCTCTCTAATCGCTTTGAAGGATTGACTGAAGCGGCGGCTACCGCGGGCGGAAATATTCCTCGTATGGGGTGTCGTTCTTGATCATCAGACCGCCATCGACTGTCAGGGCAATGCCGGTGATCATGCGCGCGGCGTCGCCTGCGAGGAACAGGATCGGGTCGGCAATGTCCTCGGGCTCGCACATCCGGCCGAGCGGGATTTTCCGGGCACGAAGTGCCTTACCTTCCGGGGTCGGCATCGAGCCGCCAAACGCGGTCGCGGTCGCTCCGGGGCAGACCGCGTTGACGCGGACGTGGTCCGGGGCGAGTTCGTAGGCGGCATGGCGGGTCAGCCCCAAAAGACCGGCTTTTGACGCCGAATAATTCGCGGTGCCGCCGAACGAGATGCGCAGACCGGCAATCGAAGCAATGTTGACGATGGCGCCGCCGCCACGCGCCCGCAAATGGGGCAATACCGCCTGGATGCCGTTAAAGGCTCCGGTAAGATTAACCGCGATCACGCGATCCCAATCCTCGGGTCCCATATCGCCGATCATCCGGCGGATCGTGACACCGGCGCCGTTGACCAGGATATCGACACCGCCGGCCTTGGTCGCGACGTCCTCCGCGATTACGCCAAAGCCGGCGCGGTCGGTGACATCAAACGGGTAGGCCACGGCGTTGCCCCGGTTGCCGGCGATCTCGGCGGCTATCTTCTCGGCTGCCGCACCATCGCGATCGACGACCGCGACATGGGCGCCCGCCGCCGCAAATGCGCGGCAGGTCGCAGCCCCGATGCCGTTGCCGCCGCCGGTTACGATCGCGACCTTGCCCGAAAAATCCTCAGCCATCCCGTCCCTCCTCTGTAG
>JAFAOB010000191.1 GCA_019238055.1 Alphaproteobacteria bacterium | reverse complement strand
CGCACCCTCCCCGGCCTGCGACGGGACAGGCTTGCCAAGCGTGCCGGAACAACAATCATAAAACCGCTCCGTGCGAAAAGCCCCCGGAGCGCTGGAAACCCAACGTACGCAACCGCTTTTGTACACTCCCTAGCGCGCAGGCGGGGGCCCAGGGGGCGACCGCCGCAGCTTCGGCCCTGGATTCCCGCTTTCGCGGGAATGACGATTATTGTTGGTCTCGCGCGCTTCTTTTCCAATCAGAGGCTTACCGTCGGAACACCAACTGCAGGCGATGACCGTCGGGATCGCGAAAATAGATGCAATGGTCCTCGCCTGGCCGGCCGCTGACCGAAACACCGTGGCGCTCCAACTCGGCCTTTAAGCTTTCGTAGGTTCCCTCGTTAACATTCAGCGCCAGATGATTAAGATCAGTCGCGACGCCGGCCGTGGCGACATTCCCATTTTCGAATAATGCCACCCCTTGCGTACCGGCATGCATAAAGACTTGGCCGCCACCCTCGCGATAAACCGTCATGCCGAGAACATTGGTGTAAAACTTCTTCGCACGCTCGACATCCTTGCAATGCAATACGATGTGATCGATGCCGCTCGCTTGGATCATCGCTTTGCTCCTCCCTGGCTGCGTTGGGCCTGCCGCTGTCATGGCACTGTTCAGACGAAAACGGCTTGCCGATTAACGCCACGAAAATGTCGCGCGCGAGCCGACGAATGTCCAGCCTGACCGGATCGCAGCCCTGATTGGCAACAGTTCACTCCAAACCCCGGCAAGGACAGGGACGGACTGCCTACCAAGCGGGGGGATAGTAATAGGGCGGCGGATAGTAGTTTGTGCTGGCGGCGGCATAGGCCGCCGAGGTCGCGGCAGCGCCGGCCACCACTCCGGCGGCGGCAGCCGCACCGTATCCGGCATAGCCCGGGGTCACCACCGTGGTTCCGCCGTAATAGGTGCCGCCATGGTAGCCGTAGGCGCCGCCATAATAGGCGCCGTGGTAGCCGTAAGCGGTCCCGCCATAGGCGCCATGATATCCGTAGGCGGTGCCGCCATAGGCGCCATGTGCATTCCACGAACCGCCGCCGCCTGACGCAGTCCCGCCATAGGCACCGTGCGCGTTCCACGACCCGCCACCGCCCGATGCAGTACCGCCGCGGAAACCGGTGGCATTCCACGATCCGCCGCCGCCCGACGCGGTACTGCCACGCGCGCCTGAGGCGCTCCATGAGCCACCGCTGCGCGAGAACGAGCCGCCATAAGCGCCGTGATAGCTGGCACCGCCAAAACCGCCGTGATACGCGCCCCAGGCAAGCGCGTTTGGCGCGGTCAGCGACAGCGCTGCCAGAGCGCTCAGAGCAATGACCGGAACCCTGCTCATCATCTTACTCCTTTCGATTGCGGCGGCGGCGCCTGGACCGGCTTTAATGCAACCTTCTCGGCGCCCGCGGGTGGCTGGAAAGCGAACTCTGCGGCGGATGGATGAATATTGAAGTTCCAGTCCGAAAACTCGGCGATAAAATTTGGTGCACCCGGTAATGACAAATAGGTCACGATCAACCGGCGCGGCAAAGACTGGTCGTTTTTTGACAGCCACAGCTCGAGTTGGATCTCCGGCGGCTGGTTAAAAACCAGATGCAGATAAGGCTGGCCGTCGATGGTTATGGTGTTGACGACGCGGCCCGACGTGACCCCGGTCAGAAACGCCTTGTTCGGCGCCGAGCTCAGAAAATCGGCGAGCGGGAAATCAACCCCGAGGCGCCCGACCGCCTCCTTTAGCATCCCCTCGATCGTGCCTTCGGGGACGGGTATCGCCGCATATTTGTTTTGCTGCGGCGCGTAAATGTGGGCGATCTTGCCGTCGAAAACGATTTTGGTCGAGCCGTCATCGCCGACCGAGTCGGCCAGCAAATGGTTCGGCCGGTCGACGACGACCTTCAGCGTGTGGAAAACATGCAACAGATCGCCGCCGGTATCCGAGTAGACCCGGATCGTATTTGCCTGAAACGAGAATTGATTTGCCCTTAGCGTTTGCCCCATGCGCAACAAGGCGGCACTCGCTTCCGGAGTAATCGACGGTTTTGCCGCCGCGGCTGTCTGCGCCGCAGAAACAGTGGCAGGGTGCAGGGCTAAAATGCCGGCCACTAAAGCATGCGGCCAGCACTGCCATGGATCGGAATCGCAAAGTGGTCTCCCTCGAATTCGCGCTTTACACGGTGCAACAGCATGCCCAACGAAGGCCAAAGAATGCTATGCATTTTTGGTAATTTTACGCGGCCGCCGAATTTGATTGCGCGAGGATCGACGGTGCGGATCGAACCTCAATTCGATCACGGTCGAATTGTTCGTCCGCCGGCCCGACGGGGCGCGGCTAAATAGACAGGATGATTACAGGCCCGCTCATCGCCGAGATCGCGGGCTGGTCGGGGAGCCTGCAAGGGCGACGATGCTGTTGGCACTTCGCTACGTGCTGGCGGTTTCAGCAAGTCTGCACGGCGTGGGACGCGGTCATTCGGGGGGCGGTATGGGCCGCATTGCGACATAAGCGACCCGAAGCCCGGGCCTGAAACCCAGCCTTTCGTAGAAGGCGTGCACGCCGAGATCTGCTCTACCGCTCTGCATCAGCACGTGGTGGCAGTCAGCCGCCCATGCATGTTCCAGTGCGGCCAGTACCACGGCCTTGCCATGACCCAGGCGTCGTAGCTCAGGATGAGTGACAACGTTCTCTAAGAACCCGTGCCGCCTTCCGGCCCGCAGCAGATTCGGTGCAATCACGAGCATGCAGGTCGCGGCGATCCGATCGCAATCGTCGGATACAAATACGTAGACGCCCGGGTGCATCAGAGTTTGGTGCCAGATGTGCTCGGCGCGTTCTCGCGGCTGCGCGACTGCACTTACCTCCGACGCATCGAAAAGCGCGAGCAGAGATGGGAGATCCGAAGCACGGGCGAGGCGAGCGATAGGCATAGGGGACTGATCCTCGCTACAGGTGCGGCCTGGAACGATGTCGAGCTCCGCGAGCTCTTCGCCTCATACCGCACTTCGCATAATTGCCGCGCTCGCCAAACGCGAGCAGGGCATTTTACCGTGTGGGCGCGAGTTCGCGCTGCTGCAACAGCGGGCCGATTTCGGGGTCGCGGCCGCGAAAGGCGCGATAGAGCTCCATCGGGTCGCGGGTGTCGCCGGCGCTGTATATATCCTTGAGACGCGCTGCCAGCGTCGGATTGAAGACATCGCCGGATTCGATGAAGGCGGCAAATCCGTCGGCGTCCAAAACCTCGGCCCACAAATAGGCGTAATAGCCTGCGGCGTAACCGCCGCCGGCAAAGAGATGCTGAAAATGCGCGAGGCGATGGCGCAGCCCGATCTCGCGCGGCACCTCGTAGCGCGCCAAAAAATCGCGCTCGAATTGACCCGGGTCGAGGCCAGCGGGCTCGCGGTTGCGGTGCAGCTCAAGATCAATCAACGCTGAGGCCGTGTATTCGACCGTCGCAAAGCCTTGGTTGAAGTTGCGCGCCGCCAAGAGCTGCTGCAGCAGGGTTTCCGGCATCGGCTCGCCGGTTTTGTAGTGGCGGGCATAGCGCCGCAAATTCTCCGGCGCCGACATCCAATGTTCGAAGATCTGGGAGGGGAACTCGACAAAATCGCGGCGCACCGCGGTTCCCGATTGCGAGGGATAGCGCACCCGGCTGAGCAACGCATGCAAACCGTGGCCGAATTCGTGGAATAGGGTTTCGGCGTCATCAAAGCTCAGCAATGTCGGCGCGCCCCCAGAGGCATTCGATCTCGCGAAATTGTTGTTATTGACAACGATCGGGGTCACCCACGCATCGAGGTTCTGCTGATCGCGGTAGCGGCTTGACCACGCCCCGGATTGCTTGCCGGGCCGCGCAAAATTATCGTGCAGGAAGATCCCGACATCGGTGCCGGAGCGATCGCGGACCTGCCAGACCCGGACATCGGGGTGATAAACCGGCAGATCGGGGCGGGCGGTGAAGGTCAGGCCAAACAAGCGCCCCGCGGTATCGAACGCCGCCTCGATCATGTGGTCGAGGACAAAATAGGGCTTCACCTCGGCTTCATCGAGATCGTACCGGGCTTGGCGGACCTTCTCGGCGTAATAGCGCCAATCCCACGGCTCGATCGGTTTGTTGAGCCCCTCGGCGCGGGCCGCTTCTTCGAGCGCGGCGCGCTCCTCTCTGGCCTTTTGCTTGGCGGGCTCCCAGACTTGCTGGAGCAGAGCCTCGACTGCATCGACGCTCTTGGCCATCGAATCTTCGAGCCGAAAGGCCGCGAAGTCATCATAACCGAGGAGCCGCGCCTGCTCGGCGCGCAACGCGACGATCTCGCGAATGACCGGCGTATTATCGGCCTCCCCGGAATGAGTCCCGCGGGCAATCCATGCCCCGTGCGCGATGCGTCGCAGATCGCGCCGCGAGGAGAACGTCAGAAACGGCTCGATCGACGAGCGCGCCAGTGTGATGACCCACCGCCCATCAAGACCGCGCTCGGCAGCCGCTTGCGCTGCGGCCTCGCGGATAAAGTCGGGCAGTCCATCGAGGTCGGCCGCATCCAGCACGAGCTGCCATTCGCGCTCGTCATGCAGCACGTTCTGCCCGAACAGCGTATGCAGTGTCGCGAGCCGTTCGGTGATCGCGGCCATGCGCGCCTTCTCTTCGGTCCCGAGCAACGCGCCGTTGCGCACGAAGCGCAAATAATAACGTTCGAGAAGGCGCATCTGGTCTTGTGCCAGACCAAGCGCGGCACGCCGCGCATAAAGATCGGCAATGCGTGCGAAGAGCCTGGGATCGAGAGCGATCCGCATGTGATGTTGGGCTAATTTGGGCGCAAAGTCGCGAGCGATTGCTTCGAGTTCGGTGTTTGTGTTGCTCGCGTCGAGATTGGCAAAAACCCGGTTGACCCGGTCCAGCAGCCGACCGCTGCGCTCAAGGGCCGCGATCGTATCGGCAAAGCTCGGCGGCCATGGCGCCGCGGTGATCCCGGAGATTTCAGCCAGCTGTTCGGCCATTGCATGATCGAAGGCCGGCGGAAAATGCTCGGGGCGAACCCGCTCGAAGGGCGGCATGCCAAATGGTGTGTCCCAGGATTCAAGGAACGGGTTCTCGCTCATCTCGCTCTCGTCATAGATCGCAGCCGGCAATGTCGGATTTGCCGCCGCACGGGTCCAGTATCCCCGCGGTCAGGACGCAATGGAGGTGGCATTTTCGGGTCGGGATAAATATTAAGAACGCAGGACTGGATGGCGCGACTTACGGTTTAGACGTTGAGACGACTGCGTCGCGATCAATCCAGTGTTGCACAGAAGGCGCGTGTGCGATCTGGAAACGAACAGCCATCAACCCATATCGGCCCGTGCCCACCCGCCGGCCGTTGCGGCCTGCGCCGGGATGAGGCAAGCTGTCGCAGGCGATCGGGATAGAACGGATCGAGATGCCTGATTTAGGCGACGCGGGGGATGACGGCTCAGACTGCCGCGACTATAAGACCCCGCACAATGCAGCCAACGCCGCGTCCGTTTCGCTCCGCCGCTTGTCGGCGTCATGTGGGTGTGGACCGGAGGTCGCGGCGAGAAAAATGGCGTCGCGGGGAGGTTCCGCGCCGCCTGGAGGACCCTAGTGCAGCCCACCGACATCAGTAGTCCAGACTATTTCCACAAGGTTGTCGATTGCCAGTGGGCGTGCCCCGCCCATACGCCGGTTCCTGAATATATCCGGCTAATTGCCGATCGACGCTATACCGATGCGTATATGGTGAATTGGGAATCGAATGTGTTTCCCGGGATTCTGGGACGCACCTGCGACCGACCCTGCGAGCCAGCTTGCCGTCGCGGCCGAGTCGAGAAGGAACCGGTCGCGATCTGCCGGCTGAAGCGCGTCGCCGCCGACAATAAGGGCGACATCCGCCCCTTCTTGCCGACGATCCCGCACGAGAAAAATGGCAAGCGCATCGCCCTCGTCGGCGCCGGACCGGCCTCGCTGACCGTGGCCCGCGACCTGTTACCGCTCGGCTATCACTGCGTGATGTTCGACGGCGACGCCAAGGGTGGCGGCATGATGCGCACCCAGATCCCGCGCTTTCGGCTGCCGGAAACCGTGACTGACGAAGAGGTCGATCTGATCCTCGATATGGGAGTCGAGACTCATTTCGGCACGCCGGTGCGGAGCCTGAAAAAACTTCTGGCCGAGGGCTGGGATGCAGTCTTTATCGGCTGCGGCGCGCCACGGGGTCGTGACCTCGATATCCCCGGTCGCCAGGAGGCCGCCGCCAACATCCATATCGGCATCGACTGGCTCTCAAGTGTTTCGTTTGGCCATATCAACAAAATTGGCCGCCGCGTCGTCGTGCTCGGTGGCGGCAACACGGCGATGGATTGCTGCCGTTCCTCACGCCGGCTCGGCGGCGAGGAGGTCACTGTCGTCGTACGCAGCGGTTTTGAGGAGATGAGAGCCTCGCCCTGGGAAAAAGAGGATGCGATGCACGAGGGCATCCCGATCCTGAACTGGCTCGTGCCGAAAGAATTTACCCATGACGACGGCGATTTGGCCGGGGTGCTCTTTGAGAAGGTCAAGGCGGAGTACGATGCCCGCGGCCGGCGCAACCTGATCCCGACCGGCGAGCCCGATGTGCATATCCCATGCGATGACGTGCTGATCGCGGTCGGCCAGGAAAATGCGTTCCCATGGATCGAACGCGATATCGGAATCGAATTTGATCGCTGGGATATGCCCAAGGTTGATCCCAAGACGATGCAGTCGACCGTGCCCAACGTGTTTTTTGGTGGCGATGCCGCTTTCGGGCCAAAAAACATTATCTGGGCGGTCGCCCACGGCCATGATGCAGCAATCTCGATCGACAAATTTTGTCATGGCGAGGATGTGCGTGACCGCCCGCTGCCCGGCGTATCGCTGGTCAGCCAGAAGATGGGCATCCACGAATGGAGCTACGATAACGACATCTCAAACGATCTGCGCTATCGGGTGCCGTTGCGCGAGACTGCCGTGGCCTTGGCCGACATCCGGGTCGAGGTCGAGCTCGGCTATGACGAAAAGCTGGGATATCTCGAAGCTGAGCGGTGCTTGAACTGCGATGTGCAAACCGTGTTCACCGGGCAGCTTTGCATTGAATGCGACGCCTGTGTCGACATCTGCCCGATGGATTGCATCACCTTCACCGATGATGGTACCGAAGAGGAATTGCGCGGGCGGTTGACGGCCCCGGCCCCCAACCACGACCAGGATCTCTATATCGGCGGCTCACTCAAAACCGGCCGGATCATGGTCAAGGATGAAGATGTCTGCCTGCATTGCGGGTTGTGCGCCGAGCGCTGCCCGACAGGCGCCTGGGACATGCGTAAATTCCTGATCGATATTACGCGTGCCGGCTCCGCCTGCCGGACCCAGTAAATTAACGCGGTAGATGTAATGGATCGTCAACGGTCGCGGCATAGCTCGGGCATTCCTATGCCCGGCGCGACCGTGGTACCGCATGCGCTACCGCGGCTTTCGCCAGAGGTGGGAACGTGGACGGATTGAGCCGATTGAGCATCGAAAGCGTCAACGACTTTGTCATCAAATTCGCCAATGTCAACGGGTCGGGTTCGGCCAGCGCCAACGCGCTGTTCGCCAAATCAGTCCTGCGCATGGGAATCCCGGCGAGTTCGCGCAACATTTTCCCATCGAACATTCAGGGCCTGCCGACCTGGTACGAAGTGCGAATCTGTGAAAAGGGCCATCTCGGCCGCCGCGGCGGCGTCGACATAATGGTGGCGATGAACCCGCAGACCTGGGACGAAGATCTGGCCGAAATCGAGCCCGGCGGCTATCTGTTTTACGACAGCACCAAACCCTTGCCGCCATCCAAGTTTCGCGATGATATCACGGTGATCGGCGCGCCGCTGACCACGATCTGCAACCGCGAATACAATGATGCGCGCCAGCGGCAATTGTTCAAGAACATCATTTATCTCGGCGCGCTGTCGGCCCTGCTCAACATGGACGTAGCAGCGATCGAACAGCTGATCTCCGAGCAGTTTCGCGGCAGGGACACGCTGATCCGGCCCAATCTGCGCGCTCTCAATCTCGGGCGCGAATGGGCGTTGAACGAGCATGAATGCCCGATCGGGCTGCGGCTCGAGCGCGTCGACAAAGTCGGCGACCAGATCTTTATCACCGGCAACGATGCCGCCGCACTCGGTGCCGTCTATGGCGGCGCCACGGTTTGCGCCTGGTATCCGATTACGCCGTCCTCATCGCTCGCCGAGGCGTTTTCAAACCATTGCCGTCGCTATCGCGCCGATCCCGAAACCAAGAAGAAGCGTTACGCGATCATCCAGGCTGAAGACGAATTGTCCTCGATCGGCATGGTGGTCGGCGCCGCGTGGAACGGTGCCCGGGCATTTACCGCAACATCCGGGCCCGGCATCTCGCTGATGCAGGAATTCATCGGGCTTGCTTATTTCGCCGAGATCCCGGCGGTGATTTTCGACGTGCAGCGCGGCAGCCCATCGACCGGCATGCCGACGCGGACCCAGCAAGCCGATATTCTGTCTTGCGCCTTTGCCTCGCATGGCGACACCAAGCACGTCCTGTTATTCCCCGAGGACCCGCGCGAAAGCTTTCTCTTCGCCGCCGAGGCGTTCGACTTGGCCGATCGGCTGCAAACGCCGGTTTTTGTCATGCTCGATCTTGATATCGGCATGAATGACTGGCTCGTCGCACCACTCGCCTGGGACGAGAACCGGCGTTATGACCGCGGCAAACTCATGACCGCCGAACAGCTCGACGCCGGCGTCGAATTCGGCCGTTATCTCGATGTCGATGGTGACGGAATTCCGTATCGCACGCTGCCCGGCACGCACCCGACGCGCGGCGCCTTTTTCACCCGCGGCACGACCAAAGACCGTTATGCGCGCTATTCCGAAGAGGGGCCGGATTACGTCGACAACATGCAGCGGCTGTTGCGCAAATTCGACACCGCAAAGCGGCTCGTTCCACGACCGATCAAGCGCGTGGCGCGCGAGTCCACCCGTTATGGCGCGATCTATTTCGGCTCGACATCGCCGGCCATGGCCGAAGCGCTCGAAGCACTCGAAGAACGCGGCATTCACCTCGATACCTTGCGAGTGCGCGCCTATCCGTTCCACGAAGACGTGTTTGATTTCGTCGCCGGGCATGACCGGGTTTTTGTGGTCGAACAGAACCGCGATGCGCAACTGCGCACCTTGTTGGCGATCGACGGCGAGATTGATCCGGCCCGACTCGTGCCGATCCTTCACTATGATGGCACGCCGATCACGGCGCGATTTATCGTCAAGGCGATTGGCGACATCCTCGATGTCGTGACCCTCGCCCCGTTGCGTCGGGCGCTGCCGTGAACAAACAATTTCTCACCACAGAGACAGTGAGACGGCGAGAAGGCAATTCTGCCGTTTCGCGGCGAATGATTTTCAAATCTCACCGTCTTGCCGTCTCATTGTTGTTACCGCTCTAGATCGAGGTCCCGATGACCTATATCGCCAAGCCTCGCCTGCATCATCCAAAGCTGCCGACCAACGCCCTCGGATATACCCACCGCGATTACGAAGGGGCGGTTTCAACACTCTGCGCCGGCTGCGGACACGACTCTATCAGCGCCGCGATCATCCAGGCCTGTTTTGAGCTGAGCCTGCCACCGCACAAGATCGCAAAGCTGTCGGGCATTGGCTGCTCGTCGAAGACGCCGACCTATTTTCTGGGAAAATCGCACGGCTTCAACAGCGTGCATGGGCGCATGCCGTCAGTCTTGACCGGCGCCAATCTCGCCAACCGCGATCTGGTCTATCTCGGCATATCAGGCGATGGTGATTCGGCCTCGATCGGGCTTGGCCAGTTCGCCCATTGTCTGCGCCGCGCCGTCAATATGGTCTATGTCGTCGAGAACAATGGGGTTTACGGGCTGACCAAGGGCCAGTTTTCAGCGACGGCGGACAAGGGATCAAAAGTGCGCCGTGGCCCCGTCAACACCGATTCCCCGATCGATCTGGTGGCATTGGCACTACAGCTCGGTGCATCCTTTGTCGGGCGCAGCTTTTCAGGCGACAAAAGGCAGCTGGTGCCGTTGATCAAAGCGGCGATCGAGCATCGCGGTGCCGCATTTATCGACGTGATTTCGCCTTGTGTCGCGTTCAACAACAACCCGGAATCGACCAAAAGCTTTGACTATGTCCGCGCCCATAACGAGGCGGTCAATCGGCTCGACGTGATCCTCGAACGCGACGAGATCACTGCCGATTACGCGCCAGGCACGGTCGAAACCGTGACCCAGCACGACGGTTCGATGCTGCGGCTGCACAAATTGGCGCCCGATTACGATCCGCATGACCGGATTTCGGCGATGGCCTACCTGCAGCAGCGCCATGCCGAGGGCGAGGTGGTCACTGGGCTGTTGTTTGTCGAGCCCGACTCCGACGATCTGCACGCGCTCTCGGGAACAGTCGAGATCCCGCTCAACAGCCTCGACGAAGCCGAGCTCTGCCCCGGTCCGGCGGCTCTTGTCCAATTCAACGCTGCCCACCGCTGATCGACGGAGGAAGCGGCCCGTCCGATAGCTTAGTACCACTAGCGGCCTTAACCGGCCGGAGCTGAGGACCTAACCATTTCCTCGAGTTGCAGCGCTAAGTCGGGCACGCGGTAAGGCTTGGGAATGAAGTGCATGACATCCTCATCGACCTGCAATCCCGGACGGGTGTAACCGGACGCGAGCAGCACCCGGATCTCGGGCCGCAGGCGGCGCGCCTCGCGCGCCAATTCGATTCCGTTTATGCCGCGCGGCAAAACGATATCGGTGAACAGGACGTCGATCGGCGTGTTGCGCTTTAAGATCGTCAGCGCCTCATTGGCGTTCGCGGCAGAATAGACCTCATAGCCGAGTGAGTGGAGGGTTTCGACAGCGATGCTCAACACATCGGGATCGTCCTCAGTAATCAACACCGTTCCGATCCGCGGTGTCGCTTTGGAATCTTCGCGCGCCACCCCCTCTTCGTTTAGCCTCGGCAGAAACATCCGCACCGTCGTCCCTTCGCCAAGTGCGCTGTCGATTTCGATCTGGCCATTCGATTGACGAACAAAACCAAAGATTTGACTCAGCCCAAGTCCGCTTCCCTTGCCAGGTCCCTTGGTTGTGAAGAATGGTTCGATTGCTTTGGCTTTGGTCTCGGCGGTCATTCCCATGCCGGTATCGTGAACCGCAATCATCACATAAGAACCGGCCGTGATCTCTCCTAGCGATCTGGCGTGATCCTGATCAAGTTCAACATTTCTGGTCTCGATCATAAGTCTCCCGCCGGTCTCTTCCATCGCATCGCGCGCGTTAACAATCAGGTTTAACAACGCCGATTGGAATTGGGTCTGATCAATATTCGACAGCCACAGCTGCGGATCGAGATCGAAAACGATATCGACGTTTTCGCCCGCCGCATTATGCATCAACCCCTCAGTCGCCATGATCAGTTCGTTAATGCTCGACTTCTCCGGCTGCAAGCGATGTTGGCGAGAAAACGCCAGCAGCTGCTGGGTCAATTTCGCCCCGCGCGCCACGGCTCGCTCCGCCGTTTCGAGCAGCCTAAGTGCCCGAGGGTCGCTGATCATTTGTCGCAGCAGCGCGTGGCTGCCGCTCACGGCAGTCAACAAATTATTGAAATCATGTGCAACACCGCCGGTCAGCTGCCCAATCACCTCCATCTTTTGTGCTTGATACAGCTGCTCTTTTGCCTCCTCCAGCGCACGCCGTTCGGTAATGTCCCGCGTGATCTTGGTGAATCCGATCAAGCTGCCCTCTTCGTCCCAGATCGCATCGATCACGACATTTGCCCAAAACCGGGTTCCATCTTTGCGGACGCGCCAACCTTCGCCCTCAAACCTCCCATTGGTGGTGGTCTGTGCCAGTACTCGCGCCGGTTCACCGGCGGCCCTTCCCTCCGCGGTGTAGAAGATCGAAAAATGCTTGCCGATCACTTCTTCGGCAGCGTAGCACTACAGTTGCAAGTTTCGTTTTACGCACATTGTGGGTGTAATGTTCTATCAACAGTCGCTGCATCATATGCGTCTATGCACAGCAAATTGGTCCTGAAATGCGCGTAAAGTCTAGCGATTATCAACCATTTGAATAACTGCA
>JAFAOB010000185.1 GCA_019238055.1 Alphaproteobacteria bacterium | reverse complement strand
TGCAGTTATTCAAATGGTTGATAATCGCTAGACTTTACGCGCATTTCAGGACCAATTTGCTGTGCATAGACGCATATGATGCAGCGACTGTTGATAGAACATTACACCCACAATGTGCGTAAAACGAAACTTGCAACTGTAGTGCTAGCTTGAGACGATCCGGGTCGATTGGGATACCCCCAAGCGGTTAGGAAAGGTCGATATCGAGGCGTTCCTGCACCACCTCTCCGGCATCCCCCTCACCGGGGTAACGAGAGCCCGCAAACTTGCCGCCATCCGCAAGTTCTTCAGCTTTCTGCAGGAGAACGGGATCCTACAGACCAACCTTGCGGCCACCGTCAAGGGTGCCCGGCGCGAGGAGAAAGAGCCGTTGATCCTCGCCACCGTCAGAACTGGCCGCATAAACCTCGCCGCTGAATTTTACGATGAAGCCGCCCACCTACGGTGAAAGCGTATAAGTTATTTGGGAGACCGGCGTCGGATAGTCTTTTCCATCAAAAGTAAAACTCACAATAGTCAGACTATTCCCAGTTTGGGTAGCTCCAATGAGATCACCGTTATTGAAAGAGTCATTGGCAGTAATTGTGCAAGCCTGGACTATTGAGCCTGCGACTCCATAGCTGTAATCAGCCGAGGTAATGCCAGCAGCTGTTATACGACTAGCGAATGGGTTGCTCGAAATTGGGCCGGTATACCAAGTTGCGCTATACGGGTATGCGCATTGGGGGGTAGAACCACCATTTGCGCTGAAGCTCCATGCCGTTGTTCCTGCCGGTCCAATACCTGGACCACTCAGCAGATTCGTCCAGGTATTGCTGCCGCCTGCGGGCGAAGCATATGTTCCTGCCTGGAAATTGCTGATGATCAAGTTCAGCGAGGGTTGTATTGAAACTTGTTGTAATACTAAAGTCTTTCCGTCAGAAGCAATGGCAAAAGTAATGGTGGCATCAGAGTAGAGAATGCTCCCGTCTGCCGCTTGGACGGGGATTCGTGTGGCAGTCACGACGTCCCCTGATCCGGTGATTGTTGCATTCCCCGCATAAACCGTCGGTGTGGCAGCAAGCGCTGGTCCGACAGCGCAGGTGCTCAAGCCAATCAGTACCGCCACGCTTTTTGTGAGGGACGAGCGAAGAGTGGGTATCGAAATCATATACATGCCGAATCTCCCTTTTTTCACTAGTAGGATATGGCTGTCCCCTTAAAAGGTAAGTTCCCGCTTAATTAAGACATGCTGCAAATGAAATTTGCTCATTCATGCGTGTGGTGCGGCTGACTGACGGTCATTGAAAATCGGCAGGGTTGAGCTGAAATTTGATCCGGTTATCCGGGCGGCGGCTCATTGTCTGGGTTCGTTACGAGATCAAACGCAAGATCAAGGAGGCTACGCTCATCAAGCGTTGCAAGATCAGGCCTCCGGAAAATCGCCGCTTCGAGAATTTCTTTCACCCCGGCCACAAGCATGCTGAGTTGTTTTTCGTTCTTGGTGAGCCGCCGCGCCGGGTTGCCCCAGCCGGGAAGTTGACGGAATTTCGAATTGCCGCTCATTTTATGATACCTCGACAACCTGCTCTGCAGGATCCCTCAGCCGGCTCAAAACACTACCTTCTCCACCTCATCCAAACTCACGACATCCGATCTCCGATCATACAGCTTGGTCGTCCTCAGGCTCTCATGCGCCGCCATCTGCTGCGCCTTCTCAAGATCCCCGCCGTTGGTGAGATAGATCGTGATCCCGGTCGCCCGGAAGGTGTGGCAGCCGATTTTGGTACGGATCCCGGCCTTCCTGGCTCGCCGCTGGACCATCCGGAAGGCATTGTCGCGCGACAGCGGCTGCGTCGTGAGCCGGCCGGTCTTGAGATAGGCCGAACGGAAGAGCGGCCCCTTTTTGTCCTCGCCGATCCCGGCGGCTGCAATATAGCGGTCGAGGTACTCCTCGAGTGTGTGGTGCGCCGGCATCTCGTGATGCTTGACGCCTTTCTCATGCAGCCGTAGCCACCACCGTTTGCCCTGCGGGAAATAATCCTCAACCCGCATTCCAAGCGCCGCGCTAACCCTTGCGAAGCTGTAGATCAGAACGCCAATGAGGGCCCGATCGCGCAGTCCGACAATGGTGTCGACCGGAATGCTGTCAAACAGTTGTCGCGCTTCCTCCGGTGAGAGGATCGGGGTTTTGCCCCGCTTGACGACGTGTTTCGGGCCCCGCACGACCGATGCCGGATTTGTCGGGACGACCTGGCCCACAACCAGCCAGTCAAAGAGCATCCGCACCGCCGCCAGGTGCTGCTTCACACGCAGCAGGATGTAAGACGTTTGGGCCCCAACGCTGTTTGCTAGACATCAGGCGATCGATCACACACCCCCTGCTCGATCGTCGATCTCCGAGAAGGGCAGTTACCCGTCTGCGACCGCGAGCCGCGCGCCGATTGTCAGTGCGGCGAGCTGATAGACCGCATCGCGGCCGGCCCGCCAATCTGTAAGCTCCTCCTCGTCCAGGCGCTCAGGCATGCTTGGGTGCCATTCCACGGGTTCCGGCCGGATCACCGCGCGAGGATCGAGCTGGCTGCAATCGATGCGCATTGTGCAGCGAAAGCGATGGCCGACGTCAAATGTCGACTCGATGATGATGTCGCGCGCGAACCGCGGCGGGACCGGCTCGAAATACGTGACTTTCCGGGGCGGACTGCGGCGATTATAAGCCTCCAAATAAGAAATCGGCCAAATGTGAGCTATTTCACATTGGCTGGCTCCTCCGGGTATTACTTCTGCTCTGAGCTGAGGTCTGTGCCCCCAGGGCCGCACTGGACCGAAGGTGGAGGTTGTGATGTCTACTATCGAGCTGCGCCTCATATGCGTCCCCACTAATCCGAAAATGGATTCTGGGGAGCTCGAACAACTTGTCCTGGAACTGAAATCTGAGATCGAGCAAGCTCCAACATCAGGCTTTCAAATAAATGAGACGCAGC
>JAFAOB010000067.1 GCA_019238055.1 Alphaproteobacteria bacterium | reverse complement strand
GAGTTTTCGAGCCGCACATCGTATTGGCCTGCCTTAAACGCCTCCAACGCAATCGTCGCGTCGCGGTAGTAATCGTAACGGATCGTATCGACATTGTAGCGGCCCTTGTTGACCGGCAGATCAGTCCCCCAGTAATCCTTGACCCGGCTGTAGGTTATCGAGCGACCCGGATCGATCGATTTGATTGTATAGGGACCGCTGCCGAGCGGCGGGGTCAGCGTTGTTTTGGCAAAATCGCGGCTCGACCAATACGCCTTCGACAGAACAGGCATCTGGCCAAGGATTTGCGGCAGCTCACGATTTTTTGCGGATTTGAAATAAAAGCGGACGCCGCGATCGCCTTCCTGTTCAACCTTGGTCACATCGCCATAATATTCGCGATAGGCTGGCAACCCTTTCTTCTGCAAGGTTTCAAACGTCCAGATCACATCCACCGGGGTCATCGGCGTGCCATCGTGAAACCGGGCTGCCTTGCGCAAGGTGTAAAGCACCGACATTTTGTCGGGGGCGAGGTCGATCGTCTCGGCAACGAGCCCATATTCGCTCGCCGGCTCGTCTTCGGACGACGCCGATAAGGTATCAAAAATCAGGTTGATCCCGGCTGCAGGCACGCCATTGATGACAAACGGGTTCAGGGTGTCGAAGGTGCCGATAGCCGAGTACCGCATCGTGCCGCCCTTTGGCGCTTGCGGGTTGGTGTAGTCGAAATGCGTGAACCCCGGCTTGTATTTGAGATCGCCGAACAGCGACATGCCTTCGCTCGGCGCTGCCTGAGGGCCTCCGGCTGACAGCAGCAAAACAACAGCCGCGATTGCCGATACTCTACCCATACCCGTTGTTCCTTGTACCCTGATGATTGGTTCAGCCGTCGAGAAGCGCCAGTGCCGCCTCATGCACCCGCTGGTCGCCGGCAACGACGACGCGGCCATCGGAGGTGAGGCCAAGTTTTTCGCCGCGCCAGTCGCTGGCGATACCGCCCGCCCCTTCGATGATCGGGATCATCGCGCAAAAATCATAGGGCTTGAGGCTGGCTTCGATCACAAGGTCGATGAGACCGGTAGCAAGCAGGCCATAAGCGTAGCAATCGGCGCCAAAACGGGTCAGCTTGACCGCGGCCGAGATCCGCGCGAAGGACACGGCATCGGCGCCGTGAAACATCTCGGGCGTGGTCGCGAACAGGGTCGCGGTGGCGAGATCGGAGCAGGCACGACAGCGGATCGCAGTGCCATTCAATGTGCTCGGGCATCCCACTGCGCCGAGCCAGCGCTCGCGCAAGATCGGCTGATCGATAACGCCAAGGATCGGCCGGCCGGCACGGGTCAGCGCGATCAGGGTGCCAAATAATGGCACGCCGCTGATAAAGGATTTGGTCCCGTCGATCGGGTCGAGCACCCAGACGAATTCGGCGTCATCGCGCATCCGGCCGAACTCCTCGCCGATGATGCCGTGACTGGGAAAGCGGCGCTCGATCAGTTCGCGCATTGCCTGCTCGGCGGCGCGATCGGCGGCGGTGACAGGGGTCAGGTCGGGCTTGTCGTCGATTGTGAGCGCGGTTCGGAAGTAGGGCCGAATCGCAGCGCCAGCGGCGTCGGCGAGTTCGACCGCGAGTGCGAGACAGGCGTCAATTGCGCGCAGCGGAGCAACCCTCGATCGGCCCAGCTTATTTCAAGCCTTCAAGATACTTGATGACATCGGCGCGCTCTTGCGCTTTTGGGATGCCGGCAAACGTCATCTTTGTCCCCGGGGCAAAGGTTTGCGGATTGTCGAGCCATTGGTTGAGCAGCTCCGGGTCCCATTTCTGACCCTTGTGCGCCTCCAGCGCCGACGAGAAAGCAAAATTGTCATGACCTTCGGCAATCGGTGAGCCCACTATACCCCAGAGATCGGGCCCGATCTTGTTGGCGCCCCCTTTGGTAAAATTGTGACACACCTGACAGACCCTGGTGTCCTCTTCGCCCTTTTTGGCATCGGCCTTGGCGAGCAGCGGTGCAATCGGTTCGAGTTTGGGCGCCGCGGCGGCCTGCTCGGCCGGGGCCGACGTCGCTGGTGCCCCGGCGACCAGAAATACCGGCTTTTGCAAGGGCCGCGGCTCGACCAGCATATTCGACAGAATCCCGGCGACCATGGCTACGATCAGTGCGGTCAATACCGAAGCAATGACCTTGTTCCACTCGAACGACGACATCAATGACACCCCGCCCTGCCATGCCCACCGTGAGCCGTCGGCAGGAAACCGAATTCCCCCTGAAAACCCAAGCGGAATATCACGCTTCCAGCCATGCGACGAACCGGGCATGTTGTCGCTGCCTGTGCGTCTCCGTTTCTAATCCGAGCCAGGTTTCGCCGTGACTCTTGCCGCGCCGCAAAACCCGATCATCCTCATTCCTGCCCGGCTCGCCGCGACCCGGTTGCCGGGCAAACCGCTTGCCGACATCGCCGGGGCGCCGATGATCGTGCATGTCTGGCGTCGCGCCGTAATGGCCGGGGTGGCGCCGGTTGTCGTCGCTTGCGGCGACCCGGAAATTGGCACCACGATCGAGGTGGTGGGGGGCCGCGCGGTGCTGACCGATCCGGACTTGCCGACCGGCTCCGATCGCATTCACCAAGCGCTGATGCGGCTCGACCCGGAGCGGTGCCACGATGCCGTCGTCAATGTCCAAGGCGATCTGCCAATGCTCGATCCCGCCGCGATCCGCATCGCACTCGCCGGGCTCGCCGAGCCGGAAGCCGACATCGCCACCTTGGCTGCAATCATTGAGGACCCGGCGGTCCTTGCGGATACCAACGTCAACAAGGTGGTTGCCGGCTTTGTCGATCCGGTGCGGCCGGCCCGTGCGCTGTATTTCAGCAAGGCCGTCGTACCGTGGGGCGACGGGCCACATTATGAGCATGTCGGGCTTTACGCATATCGTCGCCCGGCGTTGGAACGCTTTGTTGGACTGCCGCGCGGCGTGCTTGAACAACGCGAGCGACTCGAGCAATTGCGCGCGCTCGAAGCCGGCATGCGAATCGTGGTGAGCCTGATCGACCCCGCGCAGCTCGGGGTGCAAGTCGATACGCCGGCCGATCTCGAACGCGCCCGCCGTCTGATGCAACCCGCGGAATCGAACCAGAAGCGATGACCGATCCACACCCCGAAGCCGCCGATCCAGCCCGGATCATTTCGTTCCAGGGCACCTTCGGCGCCTATTCCGATCTCGCTTGCCGGCGCGTCTTTCCGGACATGACGACCCTGCCATGCAATCAGTTCGAGGACGCATTTGCGGCGGTGCGCGAGGGTCGGGCGCAGCTCGCGATGATCCCAATCGAAAATTCGGTCGCGGGTCGCGTCGCCGACATCCATCATCTGATGCCGGATTCGAGCTTGCACATCATCGGCGAGCATTTCGAGCGGGTAAACCATCATTTGTTGGGCCTGCCCGGCACCACTCTCGCCCAAATCCGCTCGGTTAAAAGCCATGTCCAGGCGCTGTCGCAATGCCGCAACCTGATCCGCAGCCTCGGCATCGAACCCATCGTCACCGCCGATACGGCCGGTGCTGCGACCGAGATCGCTGCACGCGGTGATCCGAGTGTCGCGGCAATTGCCTCGGAACTCGCCGGCAAAATCTACGGCCTGATTTCGTTAAAAGAGAATATCGAGGACGCCGAGCACAATACAACCCGCTTCCTGATCATGTCGCGCGAGGCGTTGCGGCCGCAGCGCGGCACACCTGCCGTGACCACGTTTCTGTTCCGGGTTCGCAACGTCCCGGCTGCGCTCTACAAGGCCCTGGGCGGGTTCGCCACCAACGGCGTCAATATGACCAAGCTTGAAAGCTACATGGTCGGGGGTGCCTTTACCGCGACGCAATTCTATGCCGATGTCGAAGCCCATCCCGAGGATCGCCCGCTCGCCCTGGCGCTCGAGGAGCTGGCGTTTTTTTCACGCGAGCTGAAGATTCTCGGCGTTTATCCCGCCCACCCCTCGCGTATCGCCGCAGCGGCCGCAGGGATTAAATAACAATCAGCCTCGGTCTTGATGGCTTGACCGTTGCACCGAGCTTGCGCACTGTTTGAAACACAAAAGAACATTCGGAACCTCCCCGGCGCCTCCTCGTTCGGAGTCCAAGCCGTGACCGCGACGGCTGTTAACCAGCACGGGGTGTTCAGATGTTCTATCATGACAAAAAGCTTATGTACGACGTAAAGGTCGATGGCGCCGACCCGCAATTCGCGCAATTGTTGCTGGAGCAATTCGGCGGAGCAACCGGTGAACTCACTGCCGCGCTGACCTACTGGACTCAATCGTTTCATGTCGAGAACAGGGCAATTCGCGACATGCTGCAGGACATCGCGATCGAGGAGTTCAGCCATCTCGAGATGGTCGGGCGAATGATCGAGCAGCTAACTGAAAAGGCGAGCGGAGCCGTCAAGGACGCGGCCTTCAAGAGCACCCTTTTCACGGTGCGGGGCATCGGCCCCCATCTCGTCGACAGCCAGGGTCAGGCTTGGACAGCGGCTTATGTCAATGAGGGCGGCAACGTCGTCCGCGACTTGCGGGCCGATATCGCGGCCGAAGCAGGCGCACGTCAGACCTATGAAGCGCTTGTCAAATTGGCGCCGGACGAAGGCAGCAAAAAAGCCCTCGTGTTCCTGCTGACGCGCGAAGTCTCACACACGCATATGTTTATGAAAGCGCTCGAATCGCTTGGCAAGCTATCCGACCCGCTGTTTGGCAATGTCCGGCCGGACGAGACTGTCGACCTCTACTTCAACCTGTCCAAGGATGGCCCGCTCGATATGCGCGGCCCGTGGAACTCAGAGCCGGCTTTCCGCTTTGTCGAGAGACCCGAGCCGCAAGGGCAATTGCCGCAGGACGTCGAGAACCCGGATGACGAGCGCCACGGCCATCATCAAGCTCACGGAATCGAGACCCAGCGGGTGGAGACCGGCGTGACCCGCGAGGTGAACAATCCCGCCGACCAGCACCAAGACTTCTCTCGCAGTGCCTCGGAGCGGAACCCCATCGAATAGCGCGCCTACATTAAGAGCCGCCAACAATCAGCATATTCGATACCGAGAGAAGCCGGGTCCGCGCCGAGCGAACCCGGCCGGCGGCGCCATGGCGTTACGCGCCTCCTTTGAGAAATCGACCGGACGGCTGGCTTGCGGGATTGGTTTCGCGCTCCGGCCTACGATCAGCGCCCGCCCGCCAATCTTTGCGCAAAGCGGACGATGCGACGCCCGGCTTCGGCGAGGCGCGCATCCGGTTCGGTTAAGGAGATGCGCAGATGCCCGGCGGCACTCGGCCCAAACGCGTCGCACGGCAATACGGCGACATCCTCGCTTTCAAGCAATGCACTGGCGAATTGCTGGGCTGCCATGCCGGTGCCGCGGATATCAAGCAATACGAACATGCCGCCTTCGAGTGGGATCGGTCGGCAGTTTGGCGCGGCGGCAAGGATGCCCGACATCAGCCCGGCGCGGCGGCGATAGTCATCGCGCAATGCAGCCACCTCGGGCAATTCGGCGCTGAGCGCCGCCAATGCTCCCTCCTGGATAAAAGGCGGCGTGCCGTAAGTCATCGACAATAACAGCACGAACAGATGCCGCCCCAACGCCGGCGGTCCGATAATCCAGCCGAGGCGAAAACCGGGCATCGAATGCGATTTCGACAGGCTCGACACAACGATCGTGCGCTCGGCCATGTCGGGCAATGACCACGGACTCAGATGCGGCCGGGCAAACGCCAAATCTTCATAGACCTCGTCGGAGACGAGCCACAAATCGTGGCGCCGGCAGATTTCGGCGATGCCGGCGATCTCGTCCGGTGTAAATACGGCGCCAGTCGGATTATGCGGGCTGTTGATCCAGACGACCCGGGTCCGGGGCGTCACAGCACCAGAGATGCTGTCGAGATCGGGATGAAAGCCGCGCTCGGCGGGCAATGGCACCATGACCATCTCCGCCCCGCTCGCAGCCAGCACACCCTGATAGGTCGCATAGGCCGGTTCGGGAACGATGACCTCATCACCAGGTCCGACGAGGCATTGCATCGCGCAATAGAGCCCGCCTTGAGCGCCTGTTGTGACTGTCACGTTTTCCGCGGCGCAAGGCCGGCCGGTCCGGCTTGCGAAGCGGGCCGCGACCGCCGCACGCAGTTGCGGATGGCCGACCATTGAGCCGTAGCCGGTCCGCCCGCGCCGTAGCGCAGCGATAGTTGCCTCGATCACCGGGGATGGGGTCGGCTGATCCGGATCGCCAATCGTCAGAAAGATCACGTCGTGGCCGCTGTCGCGCAATACGGCGGCCTCCTGTTGGACGCTCCAACCGCCGCTACCCGGCCCCGAGTAATCAGCGACGCGCGGCGCAAAACGCAATGCTTACCCTCCCGTCTCAAAACCCTACTGCAGCACCGCCCGGTCGGCGGCCGTCGCTAACCCCGATAAAGCGGTTTTTATCCACTGCGATCAATTCGACCGCCCCCCATGGCTGCCGCGCGGCGAGCGCGTAGCCGCGCTCGATCAATGCAGCGATGGTCTCGGGTGCGAGCCCGCCCCGCTCATAAAGCACCGTATCGGGCTGCCCCTGGTAATGCAGGCGGGGCGCTGCGATCGCATCCTCCGGCACTATGCCGTAATCGATGATGTCGCTCAGTGTTTCGAGAACTGTCGTAATAATGCGCGAACCGCCGGGGCTGCCGAGTACCAAGACAACATGTCCGTCCTTTTCGACAATTGTCGGCGCCATTGACGACAGCGGCCGCTTGCCTGGAGCGATGGCGTCGGGCGCTCCCTGCGCCAAGCCGAAGAGGTTCGATGCCCCGGGTTTCGCGGTGAAATCGTCCATCTCGTTATTGAGCAAAAAGCCGGTACCGGGGGCGACGACTTCGGCGCCGAAATAGCCGTTGATCGTATAGGTCACCGCGACCGCATTGCCGGCCCCGTCGACCACTGAATAATGGGTGGTATCCGCCCTTTCGCCAGGACCGGAGGGGGTTGCGACGGGACCCTCGGGGTGGCTATTGATTGCGGCTCGAACGCCGGCAGCATAGCCCTTCGATAACAGGCGGTCGAGCGGGTTTTTGACAAAGACCGGGTCACCGAGAAAGGCGTTGCGATCGGCATAGCCGCGCGCCATCGCGGCAAGCATCAGTTCGATCGAGGGCGGAGAATGAAAACCGTGTGTCTTCAGATTGTAACCTTCTAGAATATTCAGGATCTCGCAAATTGTCGCTCCGCCGGAGCTCGGCGGCGGCGCCGAAACCAATACATAGCTCCGATAGCTGCAGGAGAGCGGCGCTCCCTCGGTTGCGGTGTAATCGGTAAAATCGCGTGCCGTCAGAATGCCGCTGTGGGCTCGGCTCGCCTTTTCGACAGCAGTTGCAACCGGCCCGTTATAAAACGCAGCCGGCCCGTCCCTGGCGATCGCTTCAAGGACGTCGGCAAGATCCTTTTGCACGAGCCGGTCGCCGGGGGTGAAATGGCTGCCGTCCGGCCGCAAGAAGATCTTTGCCGCCCCGGGATCCTTGGCGAGCTGGTCCGCCTTGGCATCGAGCAACTCGGTGTCTGCTTGGGTCAGCACAAAACCGTTGCGGGCGAGCGAAATCGCCGGCGCCAGCAGCGCGGCGCGCGGCAAGGTTCCATATTCGCGTGCAGCGCGGTCGAGCCCCATCACCGTCCCCGGCACGCCGGCTGCGAGATAGCCGTAACGGCTGCGGCTGGGGACAGGCTTGCCAACGGCGTCGAGGTACATGCCGGCGGTCGCCGCCGCGGGTGCGGTTTCGCGGAAGTTGATAAAGGTTTCGCGCCCATCGGCAAGATGGATCATCATGAAACCACCACCGCCGATATTGCCGCAGCACGGCTCGACCACCGCGAGGGCATAGCCGACCGCCACCGCGGCGTCGACCGCGTTGCCGCCGGCTGCGAGAATGCCCGCTCCGACCTCGGAGGCAATGTGCTGCGAGGTCACGACCATGCCGTGCTCGGCTTCCACGGCCGCCGACCGCGATGCGGCAGTGGCACCGCCGCCGGCCAGTGCCACGGCAACCATCAGCGCCGCAGCGATGCGCCACATTCTATCGCGCCAAGGATTGGCGGTCGTAACCGGCGACGCGCTTATAGCTTTCGGATATCGCCGCCAGCTCCTCGCGGCTGATCACATTGTCGATGTCGTCGAACGGTTTGTCTCCAGTGCGCAGATAGACCTCGCGCAGAATCGCATCGGGCGGATTGGCGCGATTGGTGCGCACGACATTGGCGGTCGCTTGCAGCCGCCGGTTCTCATAAGCGCGCAGTGCCGCGATCGGATCGTGGCCGGCGGTGCTGAGGCAATCAGCCAATGCACGCGCATCGAGGATGGCTTGGCCGGCGCCATTCGAACCGCGCGGCACCATCGGATGAGCCGCATCGCCGAGTAAGCTCACCCGGCCAAAGCTCCAGCGCGGCAGTGGGTCCTGATCGACCATCGGGAATTCGAGGATCATATCGGCGGCGCCGATCATTCCCGGTACATCGAGCCAGTCGAACCGCCAATCCCTGAACGCGCCGACAAAATCGGCGAGCCGGCCCGGACGGTTCCAGTCGCGCGCCAGATGGCGCGGGGTCTCGATCTCTGCGACCCAGTTCACAAGTTGACGGCCCTCATCGTCGATGTGATTGCGGATCGGATAAATTATCATCTTGCCGGTGGCGAGCCAGCCGGCCCGCACCATCGACGCCCCGGACAAAAATGGCGGCCATCGCGTCACACCGCGCCACATGTTGCAGCCCGAATAGCGCGGCTCGCCTTCCTGCGGATAAAGCTGCTTGCGGATCACTGAGTGAATGCCGTCGCAGCCGATCGCAACCGTGCCGTGCTGCGGCGGCAGAGGCTCGCCGGTTTTCGCGTCCTCGAAATGAATGGTCGCGCGGCTCGGTTTCTGCGAGAAGCCGACGCAACGCCAACCGGTAAAGAGCCGATCGCTACCCGCGCGCGCGATAAAGGCATGGGCGAGGACTTGTTGGAGATCGCCGCGATGGATCGAAAATTGCGGCCATGCATAGCCCGCCGCGCGGCCCAACGGCTCGCGATAGATCAGCTGGCCAAAGCGATTGAAAAAGCAGGCTTCGGCAGTGGTGACCCCGATTCGCGCCAGCGGAGCTTCGAGATCGAGTGCCGCGAGTTCGCGGATCGCGTGGGGTAACACATTGATACCGACGCCTATCGGCTGAATCGTCGATGCCGCCTCATAAATGTGGCAGGAAATTCCAGCGCGGTGCAGCGCCAGGCCAAGGGTCAACCCGCCGATTCCCGCACCGACGATGATTACGTCCATGCCGCCCTCCCGGTCCGCAATCATCTGACTGGCGCCGTCTTTGCGTCGTCCAAAATGCGCCTGATCTGACTGAGACCATCGCTGGTGCTAAGAACGCTCCCTGACCGCATCATTGCAGCGCGCGAGCAGTTCAGCAGCAAGACGCGGCTCTTCAGCGTCGGCATTGGACGCCAGTCGGACTGACTGCGGCATCTGTACTGGCGTCAGTCAGCGGCAATCAGATGTTGCCGCGCTGCTCACGCCAGAGGCCAAGTTTTTCCTGTACCGGACGATCGGAATAGCTGAACAGTATCGCTTCCCCCGCCGCCTGATGACTGACACTGGTCCAGCTCGGCACGACAAAAATGTCGTGCGGCTCCCAGCCGAAGACCTGATCGCCAACCCAGGTCTGGCCGCTCCCCTCGACCACTACAAAAACCGTGGCGTCGGTCGAACGATAGGGACGCGTGGCAAAGCCATCGGGGAGCAGCTGGATAAAAGCACCGATTGTCGGCATTGCAAAATCGCCGGTCGCCGGGCTGACATAGCGCAATTTGTGCCCATGGCAGGCATCGGGATCCTCGCTGCGGCTCAGCACCTCAAGCGATGCGCGCGAGCGGGCATAGGGATAATTGAAGACCGGCGAGGTCTTGACCATCGGTTTCCAATCCACCGGCAGTAGATTATTGGTAAACCGAGCGGCATTATCGCCTTCGGGACGGGTGATCGCTTGGCTCGCGGTATCGCCCGGCTCGGCAAAGCTCGCGTCCAACAGGCGTACGATCGGGATATCGAGCCCATCGAGCCAGACCATCGGCTGTTGCGACTCATTGCCGTGATCATGCCAGGTCCAGGACGGTGTGATCACAAAGTCGCCCGGATGCATTGTCGTGCGCTCGCCGTCGACCGCGGTGTAGGCGCCGTCACCCTCGATGATGAAGCGCAGCGCCGATTGGCTATGGCGGTGCGCCGGCGCCACTTCACCCGGCAGGATCAGCTGCAATCCGGCGAACAGCGAGTGGGTGATCGAGGTTTGACCCTTGAGCCCCGGATTTTCGAGGATCAACACACGCCGTGTTGCTTCCTCGGCGCTGATCAACTCTCCGGCGTGCATCAAATGTGGCCGAACGTTGCGGTAGTGCCAGATCGCCGGCTGAACCGGAGTTACCGGCTGCGGCGTCACCAGCGCGTGCAGCCGTTCCCATAATGGCGCAAGATTGCCGACACTGATCCGCTCGTAAAACGCCTCGCGCTCGGGGGTATGGGCGGCAGTCCGCTCGGTTGCCATTGTCCTTCTCCCACCGCTTCAGGCCGCTTTCTGCCGGCGCTCGCCGAGCGTAAACCCGATTTTGGCGAGATCGGCGATCAGTGCCGCCGATTGCGCCTCATTAAGCGGCAGCAAAGGCGGACGCACGGCGGCCCAGCCCGGGTCGTTATGAAAGTGAGCAACAACCCGTTTCAGCGCCGGGACCATCGGATAGGCCTGCATCGTCTTGCGCACAGTGGTGATTTCGGCCTGCAATGCGTCTGCGCGCGGGCCCTCCCATTCGGCATAGAGCCTGGCGATGCCGGGAACGTTGATGTTGCCGGTCGCGGTGATGCAGCCGGCGCCGCCCTTGCGCAAGGCGTCGAGCAAAAAGACCTCTGAGCCCGGGAACACCGCAAACCCCGGATAGCGGTCGAGCAATGCCGCGGTGTTGTTCCAATCGCCGGAGCTGTCCTTTAATCCGACGACAGTTTGCGGGTAGGCTTTGATGAAGCGGCCGACAAGATCGAGCGAGTAGCCGACCACCGCGACTGGCGGGATGTGATAGAGATAGACTCGCAGCGCCGCGGACCCGACCTTGTCGATGACCCCGGCGACAAAGGCGAAAATGCCGTCATCGCTGACCGGCTTGTAGTAGAACGGCGGCAGCATCAATACGCCGCCGCAGCCATGCCCGACCGCGTGCCGCACCAATTCGACAGCGTCGGTCATCGCACAAGCGCCGGTCCCCGGCATCAATTTCTCGGCTGGAATGCCGGCCTCGATCAGGCGATCCAGCAGCGCCATCCGCTCGGCCGGCGACATCGAATTGGCCTCGCTGGTCGTGCCAAAGATCGCAAGCCCGCCCGCCCCTTGGTCGAGTAGCCAGCGGCAGAAGGTAGTAAAGCGCCCCATATCGGGCTCGCCACTGGCGGTGAACGGGGTCAGAACGGGGACGAGAATTCCACGAAACGGCTGCGCGGTCATCGAAACGATCCCTCTCCGGCGACTTTGATCATAGCGGGAGTAAGCGACTGCGCCGCACCCGACGTCAACACCCCTTTCTGATCGAACGGGCGCTTTATGGGCCCGCCGCGTCGATCAATTGAGGCGGACGTATTCGTAAGAGGCTGGGCGGTTGTCGATGCCGATCTCCGGCGAAGCAAGCCAGGCGGCCACTTTTCCGGGCTTGATGACCCGCTGCATCAACGAGCCGACAAAAGCACGGTCCTCGGTACTCGGCAACCAATCCCGGGAAAGGATCGCCCGTCGCTGATCGCTGATCGGGTTTCCCTGCGGGTCGGTATGGATGTCGGCCCAAACCCCGACCGAGCGGTGGAAACGCGGGCTTGGCAACGCCAGCGGGAAGTCATAGCCGGCCTCGGCGATCAGCCGGTTCCAATACCGAATTCCGATATCGCAATCGGCGATATAGGCGGTTCGCGCAACCTCGTTCATCGCGTTGCGCAGCGGCACGGCCTCGGGAACGACGCGGCCGTCGCGATCGGGCATGTCGATCAACAGCCGCTCGCCCAAGACTACATGATCATTGAATTGCCCCTCGTCCGGACGGCCCTTGATCCCGGTCGCGAAATAAGTCGCGGCATTCGATGAGATCTCGGCCCCGAACAGGTCGAGCGACGAGCTGAACCAGAAATTGATATAGCGCTGCAGGGTCGGCAGATCGATCGCACCGGCGGCGCGGATATCGGCCGGATCCTCGCTGCCCAGTGCTTTCATGACCTCGATCGTGCGCTTGAAAACCCGGGTGATGCCGGTACGGCCGACAAACATGTGATAAGCCTCTTCGGTCAGCATGAACCGGCAGGTTCGCGACAGCGGGTCGAAGGCACTCTCCGCCAGACTTTTCAGCTGGTAGCGCCCGTCACGGTCGGTGAAATAGGTGAACATGAAAAAGCTCAGCCAATCCGCGATCGGCTCGTTAAACGTGCCGAGGATGCGCGGCTTGTCGGCATCGCCGGACTGGCGGGCCAGCAATTCCTCTGCCTCCTCGCGACCGTCGCGACCGAAATAGGCGTGCAACAGGTATACCATTGCCCAGAGATGACGGCCTTCCTCGACATTGACCTGGAACAAATTGCGCAAATCGTAAAGCGACGGACAGGTCAGCCCCAACTGGCGCTGCTGCTCGACCGAGGCCGGCTCGGTATCGCCTTGGGTCACGATCAGCCGTCGCAGATTGGCGCGGTGCTCGCCCGGTACCTGCTGCCAGACCTTTTCACCAAAGGAATCGCCAAAGCCGATAAGCCGGTCTGGCACCGGATCAGCCAGAAAGATGCCCCAGCGGTATTCGGGCATCCGAACCATGCCGTATTTGGCCCAACCCTCATTATCGACGGCGATCGCGGTGCGCAGATAAACCTCGTAATTATGCGACCCGCTCGGTCCCATCTCGCGCCACCAGTCGAGAAAGCGCGGTTGCCAGTGCTCAAGCGCTCTTTGCAATGCGCGGTTGTCATCGAGCCCGACATTGTTCGGGATCGTCTGTCGATAATCGATCGCCATGTCGCCCTGCATACTGACGTGGTCGGCCGGACGCGCCGGTAGATTGCGGCACGATTATAGAACGCCTGGCCAAAAAAGCTTGAACCAACCATTGCGGCCCATTCGCGCGCGCCTCCAGGTGTATCGGAGCGGTGCGCAATTCCGCTTGTTCGTGATGTGGTCTATTCTCCCGCAAAATCCTCCGTATTCAGAGTGATCGGGGAGCCGTGCGGGGTCCGGTGGGCGGCGTGCTGCCAGGCTGCGCGATAGCGGGTGAGAGTTGCCGGATCAGCTACCCCTGTTTGAGCTGCGATACGTTCGAGGGCGGCAAGCCAATGATGGTAATAGGTTTCACCGGTATCCGGATCACCGGCCGCTTGGGCGCGCTTGATTTCCTCGGCCAAATTCGCGGCCCATTCGGTCCAGGTGAACACTCCGCGATTATGGAGTGCCACCACGATCGCAAAAGCCTGCGCCTCCCACGGAGCGCGAAATACCGGACCGTCGGGATCGCACGGGATGCCGGGAATTTCGGCAGCGATATGCTGGACCTCGTTCATGCCGGATCGAGATAGGGTTCAAAGGCTTCGATCGACACCTTGACCCTGGGATCGGCGCCCTCGCCCCACAATTCGCGCGCCGAAAACACCACTGCATAGAGCCATTGCGGGTGCTCGCCCTGGCCGAGAGCGGCGGTGTCGGGAAACACGTGGCAGCCGCGAATTGCCTCGATCATCCCGATCTTGGCGCGAGCATAGCGCGGCAATCGGGTATGCGTGACCGGGTTGATGTTCTTGGTGCGCACCCGGTCGCCTTCCTTGAAGCGCGCCGTTTGATTGGTCGGGCGCGCGAATTCGCCGCGGACCATGGTTTTCTCGATATCGGCCGCGGTCAATTTGCGCGTCAGCTTCGCGCCGGCGCGCAACGAACGGCCGGCTGCGATCTCATCCTCGCCAACGAGGCTATGGCGCAACAGACGGTTTTCGAGGCCGAGAAACCAGCGCCGATAATAGGATGACGCGAGATAATCCAATGGCGGCAAGGCTTCGAGCGAAGCCCGCCCGCCGTCGATTGTCCATAAGCCGGTAAAGCCCATCGCGCGCTGCATCGCAAAGACGCGGCCTTCCCAGCGCTCGTGGAACGGCGGCTCGTTGGGCTCGGCCTCGATCGGGCCAAAGCCGTGCATGCCGCCCATGTCGTGGATCGAATTGGTCATGCCGCGACGACCTCATGCGGCGCCTTGGCGAGGCCGGTACCGATCATGCTGTCGCGGGTGACGAGCTCGGCAAGTTGCTCCTCGCTCCACCCGTCGGTGCCGGCGGGGCGCATCGGCACCACGAGAAACCGGGTTTCCGCGGTCGAGTCCCAGACGCGGATCTCGGTCTCGGATGGCAAGTCGACGCCAAACTCGGCGAGCACGCCACGCGGATCGATGACCGCGCGCGATCGATAGGGCGCCGATTTGTACCAGACCGGCGGCAGACCCAACACCTCCCACGGATAGCACGAACACAGCGTGCAGACGACGAGATGGTGGGTTTGCGGGGTGTTCTCGACCGCAATCAGATGGCTGCCAACCGGGCTCACATAGCCAAGCGAATTCGCCGCTTCGGTGGCATTCGCCAAGAGGTGGCGCGTGAAGTCGGGATCGGTCCAGGCGCGCGCTACGATCTGCGCACCGTTGCGCGGGCCGATGCGCGTCTCGAACGCATCGACGATCCGATCCAGTGCCGCCGGGTCAACATAGCCCTTTTCGGTCAGAATTGTCTCGAGTGCG
>JAFAOB010000062.1 GCA_019238055.1 Alphaproteobacteria bacterium | reverse complement strand
GAGGTTACAATACCTCTTCCAAAACCTTGTCGCGGGCAACACCGACTTGCCGATCAACGCGCGCTGCAAGCAGTGCCGCCTGCGTCCGGTTTACCACATGCATCCGGCGGATGATCTGCTTCACATGCGCCTTGACAGTGCTCTCCGACATTCCCAGCGCGTCGGCGATCAACTTGTTGGACTTACCTTCCGATATCAACGACAGGACGTCGCGCTGGCGCCGCGTCAGCAGCTGCCGTGGTGAATGCTCCACCTCGCGTCCTGCTCCATTGCCCTTCGCCTCGTTCAGCATTAGTGGAATGAATGTTCCCCCCGCCCGCATCCGCTCGAGCGCGGCAACGAGAACCTTTAGTCCACTGCTCATGGGCAGAAAACCCCTTGCCCCTGACCGCAAGATCATCCGGGCGCGCTCAGTATCGTCGCAGTCGGCAACGACCAGGATCGGGGTATGCGGCGCTGCCGCCATCAACATCGCGATATCGGCTAAATCGATATGCGAGGTCGTTGCCGCGCCCAAAAGAATGATCGAAAACCCCGCGCCTTGACGTTGCAGGCGCACCACATCCGCGGCGGTTGCGACGTCGGTCACGCGCCAACGCCGCGGCTGCTGACTGAGCGCCAGCTTGAGGCAATCACGCCGCAAGGCGCTCCGATCAATTATTGCCAGATGGCGTCGATTATGCTCAGCGAGCCCAGCCGGCTCGGGCATAACCCGATCGGCGATCAGTGCGTCGACTCCGCCGAAACCAGTTCGACCGTCCAAAGCTATCCCCTACGCTTCAGGTTGCCGGCCAAGAGATTGCGCATATTCCCAGCCCACATCGGTAAAAATTTGTAAACAGCTGTAACAGACCGTGAGGACCCTCCCGGCGCGCTGATCAGCTAATCATAGGGCGAGCGCGGGAAAAATCTTTGCAAGGATATCACCAACGCGGTGCTGTTGCAGAGTTGTGGGTCTCTGACCTGATTTAGCCACAGACTACGCGCTTCGGAGCTATATGTGGGATCTAACAAAGGGGGTGCACTCGTTCGGGAGGACGCCCGCCGAGGCGTGATTCGACCCGAGCCAAATCGCTCTGAGCCTGCTACCCTTCCGGCACTTGAATCCTCGGAGGCGACTATGCAATTTGGTTTTGGCGCGCCGGTCAGCGGCGCTCTCTCGGCACCCGAGACGCTTGCCCGTATCGCCATCGAGGGCGAGGCTATGGGTTACGACTATACGACGATCAGTGACCACGTCGTGATCCCCCGCGATATCGAGGCGCGCTATCCCTATAGCGACACCGGAGAATTTCCCGGCCGCTCGCGTGGCGACCGTCACGAACAGCTGACCGCGGTTGCTTTTATTGCCGGAAAGACGTCGCGGCTGGGCCTCGTCACTTCGGTCACCGTCGTCCCGCATCGGCCGGCGGTGTTGCAGGCAAAGATGCTCGCCACCATCGATGTGTTGTCAAAAGGCAGGCTGATCTTTGGCATTGGCGCCGGCTGGATGAGGGAAGAGTTCGAGACGCTGGGTGTCCCGCCGTTTCCCGAGCGCGGTTCGGTCACCGACGAATATTTGCTGGCCTGCCGCGAGCTGTGGACCGCTGACAGTCCTCGTTTCGAGGGCAGATACGTCAAATTCGCCAATATCCTGTTCGAACCCAAACCGGTGCAAAAGCCGCATCCGCCGATCTGGGTCGGCGGTGAGAGCGGCCCGGCTTTGCGGCGCACCGCACGCCTCGGCGATGGCTGGTACCCGATCGGCACCAACCCGCAGCATCGGCTTGACTCGATGAAGCGGTTTGCCGCCGGGGTCGAAAGGCTGCGCCGGTTGACACGCGAGGCTGGTCGCGACCCGGCAAAAGTTGCGCTTGCCTATCGAGTCACAAACTGGGGCAAATCGTTGCCGGCGCATGCCGCCGACGGCGAGCGTCGGCTGTTTTCCGGAGAGATCGCCGACATCGTGTCTGATCTGCGGGGATTTCGCGATTTCGGGGTCAGTCACGTCGATTTCAATTTCGCCGGCGATACAGCCGACGCGATGATCGGCAATATGCGGCGTTTTCGCGAGGAGGTGTTGGCGAAGGTCTGAAGGCGCAACAACGTCCCACTCGAGCTGTCTTTCCGGATGCGGGAACAGGGTGGTGAGGGGCGGTCGCTGAATGAGGGAGCTGCGTTTGCTGAAATTCGGATACAAGGCGTCGGCCGAACAGTTCGGCCCGCGCGAATTGCTCGACTTCTCGTGTCTTGCCGAGGAGGTCGGGTTTGATTCGGTGTTTGTCAGTGATCACTTCCAGCCGTGGAAACACACCGATGGCCACGCGCCCTCGGCGCTGGCGTGGCTTGGCGCGCTCGGTGCGAAGACGCGGCGGGTGGTGATCGGCACCAGCGTCTTGACCCCGACCTTCCGCTATCATCCGTCGGTCGTGGCGCAAGTGTTTGGCACGCTCGGCGTGATGTTTCCGGGCCGCGTCGTGCTCGGCGTCGGCACCGGCGAGTCGCTGAACGAGGTGCCGTCGAGCGGCATCAAATGGCCCGGCCCCAAGGAGCGGCGCGATCGGCTGCGCGAGGCGATCGCGCTGATCAACAAATTGTGGACCGAGGATCGGGTCAGCTTCGAGGGCCGGTTCTATCGCACTGAAAAGGCCACGATTTACGACAAGCCGAAAGACAAGGTGCCGGTCTGGGTCGCCGCCTCGGG
This sequence comes from Alphaproteobacteria bacterium, assembly GCA_019238055.1. Taxonomy (GTDB): domain Bacteria; phylum Pseudomonadota; class Alphaproteobacteria; order ATCC43930; family CGMCC-115725; genus AP-15. The sequence continues at coordinate 1,434 of JAFAOB010000062.1, read as the reverse complement.
CCCGCTCGCGGCAGCAATGGCCGGCCAAATTGCCGAGGGTTTCATCTGCACCAGCGGCAAGAACCCGCAGCTCTACATCGACCTGACCAACAAGGTCCGCGAAGGCCTTGCCCGGCGCGGCCGCAGCGAGAACAATCTTGAAAAGATGATCGAGGTCAAGGTGTCGTTCGACACCGACCACCAGCGGGCGCTGGAAGATACGCGCCAGTGGGCGGCGTTGGCCTTGACACCGGAAGAGAAGGTCGGTGTTGAAGACCCGATCGAGATGGAACGCTTGGCGGCCGCCCTGCCGCTCGAGCGTGCCGCGAGCCGGTGGATCGTATCCTCCGATCCGGAGGAACAGTTGCGGCAGATCCGTCCGTACGTCGAACTCGGGTTCAACCACCTTGTCTTCCACGCCCCGGGCCCTGATCAGGCGCGCTTTCTCAGACTTTACGCCGAAAAGGTCTTGCCCTTGTTGCAGGATAAGCTCGGGTGAACAATCGCGAGGTCATGTTAAAGGCCTTGACCGGGATCAAATTGGTCGAGCCCGGCGATGATCTCGGTGCGATCACTGTCGAGGCCTTTGCCACCAACGGGGTGCAGCCGCGAACCGGCGATGTGCTGGTTGTCGCGCAAAAGGTCGTGTCAAAGGCCGAAGGCCGCTATGTTGAAGTAGCGTGGGTCGAGCCGTCGGAGCGGGCCATAACGCTCGCGGCCAAGCTCGGCAAGGATCCGCGCTTTGTCGAAATTGTGCTCGGCGAGTCGAAGCGGGTCGTCCGTCACCGTCCGGGATTGCTGATCGTCGAGCATCGGCTCGGTTTTGTGATGGCCAATGCCGGCATCGATCACTCGAACGTATCGACGGCCGATGGCGCGGAACGCGTGCTGCTGTTGCCATGTGATCCGGACGCCTCGGCGCGCGCCTTGCGCGACCATATTGCCCGCAACTGTGGCGTGCTGATCGGGGTCATCATCAGCGACAGCTTTGGCCGGCCGTGGCGCAAGGGTACGGTCGGTATCGCCCTTGGCGCCGCGGGGCTGCCGGCGGTGATCGATATGCGCGGACGGCCCGACCTCTTTGGCCGCGAATTGCGGGTCACCGAAACGGGTTTTGCCGATGAGATCGCCGCCGCCGCCGGACTGCTGATGGGTCAGGCGGCCGAAGCCTTGCCGATGGTCTTGGTGCGCGGGTTGGTCTGGTCCGCGCCCGAAGCACCAGCGGCTGCGCTGGTTCGGCCCGCCGAGCACGATCTGTTTCGATGAACCCGACCGGGGGATCGGTTCTTGCCCTGTCGGGCGGCATTGGAGGCGCCAAATTGGCGCTCGGGCTTTATCGCGTTCTGCCGCCCGGCGCGCTGACCGTCGTTGCCAACACCGGCGACGATTTCGAGCATTTGGGGTTGTCGATCTCGCCCGATCTCGACACATTATTATACACCCTCGCCGGCATCG